>JBDTJV010000166.1:0-11170 GCA_039935675.1 Ginsengibacter sp.
CCACAGCCAAAAGTAATGTGGATGCCAGCAGGGCCAATGCCCAGGCTGCACGTTCAGGGATCGCTGCTTCAAGAGGAGGCGTTTCCACAATCGATGCACAGATCGCCGCCGCCCAGATAAGTTTGACACGTGCTACCCAGGATTTTAATCGTTATCAAAACCTAATACAGGACCATTCTATAACTCAACAACAATTTGAGCAGGCACAGGCAACAAAAGACCTTGCAGAAAAACAACTGCAAATATTGGCACAGCAGAAAAATCAGGCAAGTTCTCAGACGGGAGTCGTTACTTCACAATCAAAGGCTACCGGTGAAACAATTGCAGTTGCAGAATCAATGGTTAAGCAGAGAGAAGTGGAAGTGGAAGATGCAAAACTGAAACTTTCTTATACCATCATAACAGCACCTGATAATGGAAGAGTTTCAAGGGTCAATCTCCAGGAAGGTCAATTGTTACAGGCCGGTCAATCTACTTTTGACATTGTACACAGTAAAGATATTTGGGTAGTTGCCAATTTTAAAGAGACCCAGCTAAGCAAAATGGCAGTTGGCCAAAAAGTAGTTATTCATGCTGATGCATTTCCATCCCATGATTTCAATGGAGAACTTACCTCCTTTTCACCCGCTACAGGCGCTAAGTTTTCTTTGTTGCCACCTGATAATGCAAGTGGAAATTTTGTAAAAGTTGTTCAAAGGCTTCCTGTGAAAATAGTATTTACTGATAAATCAGATAGTTTATTGCAACGTTTGCGCCCGGGGATGAACGTGGTTGTAGATGTACTTCTCAACTAAAATTATCGATAAGTTATTCTTAATTAATGATGCAACAACAAGACTCTTTAGTAGAATATGGTGGGATGCGCGTTATCGTAACGATCACCGCTATCACTGCGGCATTGCTCGAGATCGTCGATACTACCATCGTGAATGTAGCACTGACGGATATGAAGGGAAACCTCGGAGCTACTCTTACAGAGATCGGCTGGGTGATAACTTCTTATGCCATCGGGAATGTGATCGTTGTGCCAATGACGAGCTGGCTATCGCAACAATTCGGACGCCGCAACTATTTTGCTGCTTCGATAATGATCTTTACTACTTTTTCTTTTTTGTGTGGTAATGCCACAGGAATATGGGAATTGGTGGCTTTTCGGTTTTGCCAGGGGCTTGGTGGCGGCGCTTTGCTGGTAACCTCGCAAACTATTATTACAGAAAGTTATCCGATTGAAAAAAGGGGAATGGCCCAGGCTATTTATGGCCTTGGAGTAATTATTGGCCCAACATTGGGACCTCCACTTGGTGGTTATATCGTGGATCATTTCAGCTGGCCGTATATCTTTTATATTAATATTCCTATTGGTATTATTGCAACTTTACTTACAATGCAATTTGTAAGAAGCCCAAAGTTTAAGGAGAAGACTTCAACAAGGAATATTGATTTTTTAGGAATTGCCTTACTCGCAATTGCCGTTGGTTCCCTTCAATATGTTTTAGAAAAGGGACACGATGATGACTGGTTTAATAGTAGCCTCATTATTTCGTTAGCCGTAATTTCTATTTTTGGAATTTTCTTTTTTATCTGGAGGGAGTTAACCTATAAAAATCCCATTGTTGAACTTCGGGTACTCAAAAATGGAAATCTTCGAATAGGGACTATCCTGTCATTTATTTTGGGATTTGGTTTATATGGTTCCACATTTATTATTCCCTTGTATACTCAAAGCACCCTTGGTTGGACGGCTGAAGATGCCGGATTGTTATTCATTCCTTCGGGAATTGCAACCGCTTTTATGATGCCGATAATAGGAAAGCTTCTGCAGCGAGGAATTAAGCAGCAATATCTTGTGGCCGGAGGCCTCTTAATATTTTTTCTTTATAGTCTATGGGCGTATAAGATCCTAACACCAGATACGCCAGCGGAATCTTTTTGGTGGTTGCTTATGTTCAGAGGTTTTGGATTGAGCATGCTGTTTATTCCCATTACTACATTGGCACTTTCTACATTGTATGGCCAGCAAATAGGTCAGGGGGCGGCTTTTACCGGGATGATGCGCCAGTTGGGCGGTTCTTTTGGAGTGGCTGTAATTACCACTTTCCTTGCCCAGGCAAATATGACCCACCGTGTCGATCTCATCAGCCACTTAAATGCAAGTAGTGCCACAGTGCAGAACCGTGTTACCATGATGCAGCGGGGTTTTATGAGTAAAGGAATGACTCCCGATGTAGCGCTCCAATCGGCCTATAAGGCATTAGACTTTTCTGTGACCAAACAGGCCATGGTATTGTCTTATATGGATGTATTTCTATATATCGGCATTCTCTTTTTGATTTGTATACCTTTTATCTTACTTATAAAGGAGAAAAAGCATAAAAAGGTGGATTTGTCTGCTGCTATGCATTAAAAATCAATGATATTTGATTTTAAAAGTTAACAACTTTACTTTTGGCAATCCAATACTCAAATAACTTCGTACTATTATATTTGCATAAACAAAAAGGAAATTGAGCCACACAATATCAGAAAGAAAGGCATTTTTTAGAAGAATGCGCGGTAAAGAAACAGAACCTTCCACCGGAGCTGAAATGAGTTTTATGGATCATCTCGAAGTTTTGAGATGGCATCTCTTCCGAGCCGCAATTGTTCTGATCATCGTAGCGTGTGTTGTTTTCTTTTACGTTGACTGGATTTTTGATAATATCATCCTTGCCCCCTCGAGAAATAGTTTTATCACTTATTCAGGATTATGCAATCTTGGCCACAGGCTTCATTTAGGCGATTCGCTTTGTATGCCACCGGTAAATTTCCAGCTATTAGGTTCTACTGTGAGCGGACCTTTTATGTCAGCGATCAGTATTTCTTTTATGGGAGCTATCATTGTCGCCTTTCCTTATTTAATTTGGGAGCTTTGGAGATTTGTAAAACCAGCGTTGTCTCCAAAAGAGATTAGTTATGCAACAGGAAGTATTGGTTGGGTTTCATTATGTTTTTTTGCAGGCGCCGCCTTCGGATATTATTTGTTAGCGCCATTCACCTTTAATTTTCTTGCAAATTTCCAATTAGGCAATCTTGGCGTTTATAAATATATGCCCACTTTGGATGACTACATTGATACTCTCACCTCGCTAATCCTTGGCTGTGGGATGTCTTTTGAGCTCCCCGTGCTTGCGTATGTACTTTCAAAACTTGGATTGATCACTCCAAAGTTTTTACAAAATTACAGGAAGTATGCTTATGTGATCATATTGATTGTTGCTGCCGTAATTACGCCTTCACCCGATTGGACCAGCCAAACAATTGTGGCCGTTCCCTTGATTATTTTATATGAAATAAGCATTTTTATCTCTAAAAGAGTTTATAAGGATAAGGCCAAAGTTGAAGAGAAGTGGGATTAAACCTAAAGGGATTTTCTCTATCAAAAGCAGGGTAAAATAAAAGTTAAATCACTTTTATTTTGTTCGGGATATCCCTGTTTTTTTTAGCTTGCATCAACCTCTTTAAAAATGAAAATCACTTCTCGCTATCTTACTCTGATTCTCTTTTCCGTCCTGATTTTTTCCTTCATGACAGGTGAGAAAACGTTTGATGAAACTTCTTCTTTTATTAAGGAAGTCATCAAAACAAGAACGACTGCAAATCCTTATTATATTATTATTTCTAAGAAAAATTATGAATTAAGGGTTTATGATGACCAGGGCTGGTATGCTACTTATCCGTGCGTTTTTGGAAGCAATGATTTTCGTGATAAATATATGGCTGGTGACAAAAGAACTCCTGAAGGCAATTTTAAAATCTCTGTAAAAAGAAATAACTCCAAATGGAAATATGAGCTTTTATTGGATTATCCAAACCAGGAGAGCTACAAAAAATTTGATGAAAGAAAAGCAGAAGGTGTCATTCCAAAAAATGCCCAAATTGGCAGCGGTATTGCCATTCATGCTACGCGTCCACAGGAAGAATGGACAGTAGATTATTACCAAAACTGGACGGATGGCTGCGTATCTTTAAAATATAGCGAAGCTGCTGACCTTTATAGCTATATTCCCGTAGGAACTCCCGTTACTATCGAAAAATAGATTGCTAATTTGCTGATAAGCTAATTTGCGGATTTGCTTATCTGCACATGTGAAAATGTGTAGATTAAAAAATCTGGTTATTTGTCCGTTCACTGTAAAAGTGGTTGCCTGTTTACGAATGTGGTGATTTTATAATCCCACTTTCGCAAGTAAAAAGATCTATACTTTTTTATAAATTTTCTTTGAGAAAGAGACTTTTTCCACCGACGGGAAAAAGGTTTTTTTATCAAATTTGTTTCATAAAAATCCTCGACTTCTCTATATTGACAAAGTTTTTGATAATATTGCAGAAAATATTTTAGTAATAAAAATATAATTCCTACCAATGACAAAAATTAAAGTTGAAAATCCTGTAGTAGAAATCGATGGCGATGAAATGACACGCGTAATCTGGAAATTTATTAAAGACCAGCTAATTCTTCCTTACGTAGATGTTGATATAAAATATTTTGACCTGGGTATTCAGCACCGCGATGCTACTGATGACCAGGTAACCATAGATGCTGCCCATGCTATTAAAAGATATGGCGTTGGAATTAAATGCGCGACAATTACTCCAGACGAAGCAAGAGTAGAGGAATTTGGATTAAAACATATGTGGAAAAGTCCGAACGGCACTATACGGAATATCCTTGACGGAACTGTTTTTCGCGAACCTATTGTAATGCAAAATGTTCCGAGACTAGTTCCTAACTGGACTGCGCCAATCATAATTGGACGTCATGCTTTTGGCGACCAATACAGGGCAACAGATACAGTTATCAAAGGCAAAGGAAAATTAACAATGACCTTCACACCGGAAGATGGAGGTAAAGAAGTAGTTTTTGATGTATATGATTTCAAAGGTGATGGTGTTGCCTTGTGCATGTACAATGTAGATGAAAGCATTGAAGGGTTTGCAAGGAGTTGTTTCAACATGGCTTTGAACAAAAAATGGCCACTGTATCTTTCTACAAAAAATACGATACTTAAGAAATACGATGGACGTTTCAAAGATATTTTTCAATCTATTTTTGAAAATGAATTTAAAACCAAATTTGAAGAGGCAAAAATTACCTATGAACATCGCTTGATTGATGACATGGTTGCCAGCGCGCTTAAATGGCATGGAAATTTTATTTGGGCTTGTAAAAATTACGACGGAGATGTTCAAAGCGATACGCTCGCTCAGGGATTTGGCTCGCTTGGTTTGATGACTTCCGTTCTCATAACTCCTGATGGTAAAACCCTGGAAGCGGAAGCCGCCCATGGCACCGTTACCCGCCACTTTAGAGAACACGAAAAGGGAAATCCCACCTCAACAAATCCCATTGCATCTATTTTCGCGTGGACAAGAGGTCTCGCTTTCAGAGGAAAACTTGATGATAATTCACAATTAACCCACTTTGCTGACTCATTAGAAGAGGTTTGTATTGAGACAGTTGAAAGTGGAAAAATGACTAAGGATCTTGCCGTATGCATCAGTGGCAATAAGGTTTCACACGGTAAAGATTATTTATACACTGAAGAATTTTTGGACGCTATTAAACAAAACCTGGAAAGGAAATTGGGCCAAACAGGTAAATGAATAAAAATTTAATCCGTGTTCTTTTATTTTCGGAACAAATTTTGATGTTTCCGAACAACGAAGTTTAGCTTAAAACGAACTTTGGATCCATTTTTTTACCTCGAATGGGAAATCTTTTATCAAAAAATTTACCAACTTTCGGGAATTAAAGGTATACGAAAAATTAAAATGTGACATTATTGCTGTGAATTTTTGATTATATATGATTTGGAAAGGCTATTATGTAAGGAATCACTGGCAATTGGATTTCTTTTATTAAAAATATTAAACCAACAGGAAAAATTTGAATAAACAATATCCATTAATAAAATTTTACTAATCAAATTTCCTGTTTTCCTATAACGGGTTAAACAATAATAATGTCCAAGATTCTAGTCGTTGATGATGATATAGATATTTTATCTGTCATGGAAATTTTGTTGTCCATGAAGGGTTTTGATGTAGAGGTTACGTCCAAAGGAGAGAATACTTTGCCAAAAATAGAGTCTTTCAGACCTGATCTAATCCTCCTGGATGTCCTTATTTCTGGTCATGACGGCAGAGCAATTTGTAAACAATTGAAATCAAATCCTGACACAAGCCATATTCCTGTAATCATGTTTTCTGCCCACCCCGGCGCTGCCGCTACTATCGGAGACTATGGAGCTGATGATTTTATTGCTAAGCCATTCGATGTAAATAACCTGATGAAAAAGGTAAATATGCAGTTAGGATTGAAAACAGATTAAATCCCAGGAATTTGAATAAATTATGCAAAATTATTTGCTATTAATCCGCTTGTACCCAAACATGCGTTTTCACAGTAGACATTTCTTTATTTAGAATTCAATCACCATTAGTTTTATTTTCTTTTCCTTTTTGAAATAAATACCAGGATATTTAGGTTATAGCACCATTAAAATCACTAAATTTCAATTCACTAATTTAGTAGAGTCTACAAATCATATTTCCGGATAAAAAAATGAAAATGCCTGACGAAAAAAATGATTTCCTTAAACTCGCTGGATCACCCTTTAAGTTTGGTATGTTCTTGTTTTTTAAAATTCCAATTGCATTTTTATCAGGTATAAGGATCAAAGAGATTACGAACGGAAAATGTATCACTACAGTTCCTTATAAGTGGCTCACCCAAAATCCTTTTCATTCTACTTATTTTGCTTCTCTTTCGATGGCCGCAGAATTGAGTACAGGTGCGCTCGCCATGATGAATACTCACAAAAGGCAACCACCTGTTTCTATGCTTGTTACAAAAATGGAAGCGAATTATTTTAAAAAAGCCACTGGTAAAATTTATTTTGTTTGTGAAGAAGGAGCAACTATTTAAAATGTTGTCACTGAAGCCTGCGAAAGAAAGGAAAGTAAATCGATAAACGTTCGAACCGTTGGTAAAAATGATAAGGGTGAATTGGTGGCAGAATTTATATTTACATGGTCGTTCAAGGAAAAGCAAGGCAATAAGACATAAAGTTTTTTTCGTCAATTATTTACGTTTATTCATTGATGTTATAGCAGGATTATTTATTTTTTTTTCTATGCAAAATAAATTTTACGATGATCACAATTTTTTTAAAAACGATTGATTTTTTGATGCTAACTTTAATATCTTTTATCATTCTTTAATTTTAAAATATGAAAATTGCCTTTCATGGAGCAGCCCGAACAGTTACCGGTTCCAAACATTTACTTACGCTTAGCAATGGTAAAAAATATTTATTGGATTGCGGATTATACCAGGGTATGGGCAAGGAAACAGATGACTTAAACCGTGAGTTTGGCTTTAATGCTGCTGACGTAGATCATATGATCCTTTCACACGCGCACGTGGATCATTGTGGCCTCATTCCTAAATTGATAAAGGATGGTTACAATGGAAAAGTTTATGCAACTCCTGCTACTAAAAGCCTTGCTGCCATTCTGATGGCGGATAGTGCCGGTATCCAGGAAAGTGATTTAAAATATGTAAACAAAGTCCGTGCTTCACAGGGAAAACAATACATTGCTCCACTTTATGTAATGGAAGATGCGGTTCGCGCTGTGGATCATTTTGTTACAGTAGATTATGGGCAATGGTTTACCATTGATGAAAATGTGCAATTCATGTACCTGGATGCCGGGCACATTATAGGAAGTGCAACAGTACATTTAAAGATCACAGAAAACGGTAAGGTCACTCATCTTACATTTTCCGGTGATGTGGGAAGGTATCGGGATATGATTTTAAAATCTCCACAAGATTTTCCACAGGCAGATTATATCATCATGGAATCTACTTATGGCAACAAATTGCATGAAGAAATAACAGGAACAGAAGATAAATTATTAGACTGGATAACCAGGACATGTCTTCAGAAAAAAGGAAAACTGATCATTCCTGCATTCAGTGTTGGACGTACACAGGAAATTCTTTTTAATTTAAATCAACTGGAAAACGAAAACCGACTGCCTGATCTTCCTTACTATGTTGACAGTCCCCTCAGCATGGAAGCGACAGAAGTAGTTGAAGGATACCCAGAAGATTTCAACAGTCGGGTTCAAAAATTATTGCAAACGGATCAAAACCCTTTCCAGTTTAAAGGATTGAATTTCATAAAATCCGTCGAGGAAAGTAAGTCGCTCAATTATCGTTCAGATCCAATGGTAATCATTTCTGCGAGCGGAATGGCTGAAGCTGGAAGAGTAAAACATCACATCAGCAATAATATTGAAAACAGCCGAAATTCGATACTAATGACGGGATATTGTGAACCAAATTCTCTCGGAGGAAGATTGAAAATGCATCCAAAAGAAGTAGGCATATTTGGGCAGGTTCATGAAGTGCACGCAGAAATAGGCGAGATCAAAAGTATGAGCGCTCATGGCGATTACAATGACCTTTGTCAATGGCTCGCCTGCCAGGATCCGAAACAGGTTAAAAAATTATTTTTAGTACATGGTGATTATGATGTCCAACTGGATTTCAAAAACCGGCTGATCAGCAAAGGTTTTTCGGATGTTGAAATTCCTGCAAGGCATACAGAGGTTGGATTAGGATAAAATGTGGCATTTTTAAATTGAATGAGGTAGAATTTGATCAACCATATAAATCATACAATTCCAGTTTTTTGATCCTGGCTTTAATGGCGCTTCTGCTTCTCCCAAAATGTTTACAAAGATCCTTTTCATGGATTCCATTACAATACATTTCGGTTAATTCCTGGTCAAGTTCAGGTGTCCAGGGCATATATTGTTGCTTGTTTTTTTCTCTTGCCTCAGCTACTGACCATGATTTCTCTTTTATAACTCTTAAATTATTTATAGATGATTCTTCCAAAGATATTTCTATTGGAATTTCCTTTAAAATATGAATTTGAGTTGAAACAGGAAAATCAACCGGCATCAAGGTTTCGGGGATATAGATGGTATTTTTTGTACGGGTTATTGCAACATACAGAAGATTGATTTCTTCATTGAGTTTTGATATATTTAATTCTTTTTCTTTCGATTCCTTTTTTAAATTATTCAACTTTTCTTCCGTTACAAAATCATTTACAAGCTGAACAGAATCGTATTCCATTCCTTTGCAGCGATGGACTGTTGAAAAGATCATTTCTGCATTTTCTTTGTCATCATTGTCTATGTGATTTTCTTTAATTGATTTGATAATTCCCGGAATTTTATTCCCGTATTCTTTTACAATTTCTACCATCATTGACAACTGCGCATCTTCCGTTTTTTTAGTATAATCTTCCAGTTCGTACATATTTTTCATTGACTGGATCAGCTTATCTTTTATCCGCGTGCGATTGCCATTATAAAGATTCAAAACATCATAAAGAGAGGCGCCGTCATCCGCATACGTGTAAGAATTAATGTTGCCTTCAAAATAAATTTTTTTGGGTTTTTTATTCTCGGTTACATATTCGATGGCTTTTAGGAGCAATCCCAGGTTAGTACGCGCCAAAACTGCCTTCGTTTTGATTTCTTTTGTATCTGCATTACCGGTTATTTTTACGGTTTCATGTTTACCAATAATTTTTTTTCTTTCAAGAATAGCAATGGCAAGATCTGCAACAGGCTGACTAAACCGGAAACTTGCTGAAAGGTTCAATGTTTTGAATGTAGCTTTCTCCAATGAGTTAACCGCAAACCGCCATCCATAAATTTGTTGGTGTGTATCACCCACAATTACTTTTATTGCTGTTTGCTTGAGAAAAATATCCAACATTGCAGGAGAAGCATCCTGCCCTTCATCAAATAAAATAAAATCAAAGTTTAAAAGTGGGTTTGAGAGATGAAATTTCTTTAAATAAAAATCATGGGTAATTTCAATTTCTCCTTTATCCATTTTATTTAGAAAAAGGCGTGATTGCTTTTCAATATAACTATAAAATGTTTTTACAAAAGTTTTGGCTTTGCCATCTGACACTACATCAAGGTAATTTAAGTCTTTCACCTTTTGTTTATCGCTGTTGCAGAAATAGGCTATAAATTTATTGATGTGATTTGCAATGACGTATTCAGTAATTTTATCACCATTTCCTTTGAGATTAAGGATTTCGGTAATTTCGTTTGTCTTGTATCCCTGGGATCGTACTTTATAATGATTTTTGAAAACAATATTTTTATAAGCAAGAGAATGCGCTGTTTCTACCTGGACGTTAGCCAGTCCCTTTTCGTGAAATCTTTTTGACGCTTCAATTTTTACCGATTTATTAAATGCAAGATATAAGATTCGTGAATGCGCGGGCCTTGCTTTTGCATATTCAATAATGGTAGTAGTTTTTCCAGAACCCGCTACTGCATTGATCTTGATATTGCCGCTGGAATTGATAATGGCATCTTGTTCGCTCGTTAGTTTCATAATTATAAATGACTGGTTTGGAGAAATTATAATAGCAACTAAGATAAGAAAAATGTCATCCTAAAATGAAGTGAAGTTTATTTATTATAAATAACTATACCACCAATTCTTATGAGAAGATTTTAACCGGTTGTATTTTTTACAAAGGGGATATAAAACCACCACAACTGCTATCCAGATAATGTAAACCATCCCTAAAGAAACACCAGTATCCGGAGCCTGGAACAGCGAAATATTTTTGTTGCAAAAAAGAATCCATTACTTTTTATATCAAAAGTAATGGATAGATTATTTGCATTTACAGTAAACGAATAAATAATTACGATTTTGTTTCTGCGTTTTTAAACGCATCATCAACAATATTTACAGGTCTTTTTCTCTTTTCCAATGCTTCCTGAATTTCATTGGCAAGCAAGCCTGTTGAATCCCCTGAATGTTTGATAAAAATGATATCCGGGTTATTGAAAGTAAAAACAGAATTTAATTTTTTAAAAGATTCACTTTCTATTTCATCAATTAACAGCACAATATCAAACTTCCTTTGATGAAAAATTTCAATGGCAGTTTCATCATCAACGGTTGCCGTACTTTCCCATTTGGGATTTTCATTCATGAATACCGAAAGCTTTTGTAATAAGACCGGATCGCGGCCGATCGCCAAAATTTGAATTTTTTCCATAGTATTTA
>JBDTJV010000167.1:0-3533 GCA_039935675.1 Ginsengibacter sp.
GCTAAGTGTTTTCGCTCCGTCAGTCACATTCAGTTTGAAATAAGTGAGGTCGCTGATAATTTCATTAGTGGTCTGCTTTTCTTTGATCGGCATTTGCCCTTCAAAGCTGATGTAGCGTGTAATAGCACCTCCAATAAACATAAAAATAAAAGCTAAGTGAAATACCAGTAATGGCCATTTTTCTTTTTTTGTAAGATTGTAGGTTTTAATATTTGCAGCAAACAAAACGATCAGCCAAAGCATCAGAATTTCAAACCATGTCGAATTGTAAACCAGTGTTTTCGCAGTCGGTGTATCATAGTCATTCTCCACAAAAGTTGCAACCGCCATGGAAATGCCATATAAAAGTAAAAGAACCGTCATGGTGCGGGTGGAGAATAAGACTTTTTTTAAACGTTTCATTTCGTTTCCAATAATTTAAACATGGCTTTAACTTGCCAGGAATTTTTATAAATAGCACATATTTTATCAAGCTTAGCTTGTGTACTTAAAAAAGCATCTCTTAGGGGTTTTCCCTTTTGGGAATTGGTTCCCCTAAAGAGATGCATATAAAAACACTAAATCTAACAAGTCTAAGTATTTTACCTTTTACACTACCAATCCTTATAGAGACTTCAGATATTCAGTAAGATCAGCCTTTTCCGAAGTGCTTAAGTTAAGATGTCTCACTTGATTGTATCTTGCCACTACGTCAGTCAAGGTCTTTGAAGAACCATCATGAAAATAAGGAGGGTGTTGCCAAATACCTTTCAATGGTGTGACTCTCCATTGTTTTGTAGCCGACCGGTTAACATAATCTTTATCCACTGCAACAGACGCGCTTTGAGGATGTAATTTTCCACCTTCAATGACATCAGTAAATAAAGGTCCGGAATGACAACTTGCACATTGTCCTTTTCCAATAAAAAGTATTTTCCCTCTTGCAGCGGCAGTGGCATCAAAGGAACCAGCCGGGGCAGCCGGTGCTGAGATAGAATATTGATACGCCTGTAAAGCTGGAAGTTTATCTGTTACTAAATCATCCCCTTCTCTGTGATCAACAACCCAATTATTAAGACGTGGGTCAGCGAAATAACCGTGCCCGTGCATTTGGGTAACCGATACATATCTATTCCAATAAGCCACAGGTCCTGCTGGTTCATGTTCTACATCTCCATCACCTGTAAAAATAGCTTTAGGAAGACCGTATAAACCAAATGCAGGAGGAATTACAACCGGGTTATTCAAGCCATCATGGTTATATCTCGGGTCGTACATGCCAGGTCCCCATGAAGAGTAAACAGCTTTCTGAGCCGCGGTTAAGGCTGGAGACAATGAGATAATCAAACCGGGATTTAAATCTCTATTTGGGTATGCGTCCAAACGATTTCCTATACCTTTAGCGAAAGAATTATCAACAGTTGAATGGCACAGAGCGCAGGTAATCCCCACTCTATCCAAATGTAATTTACCATCCGCACCTTTACTTACTTCTCCTTTTACCCCAACAACAGCATTTAATGATATCAAGGCAAGAGTAGTCTGAGGATCAGTGAGGCTAACCGTTCCGTTTTGAATACCGGCAACAACAGCGGCGGGAATAGCAGAGGCATCTACCTTTAATCCCACAGCTAAGGCCGTCGTAGGGTCTACAGCGGTTTCTATAACTTTGTTCATTTGTAAAGTATCTGTCCAAAATGATTCATCACCAAAAGTCCAAAATCGAAATACTTGTTGACCCTGTTGAACAAGTGCAGGATCCAATGGAGGTAAAGGTAATTCTCCCTTGCCTGGAGGGAGGTGACCAGGATCATATTTTGAACAACTAAAAAGGCTAAACGCGGCGATCAATAGCAGCGTAGGAATCATAAACTTTTTTTCCATAATCTTTTGGTTTTATTTTTTGTGAATTAATAATAATTTTCCCCTAATGTTAAATTCAATTCGGGTAAAGTGTTCTAAAAGGATAGAGTTAATAAGATTCAATTTGGTTACAAAAAAATGACATTGATTTTATGGCATGAAAAAAGTTGATCTATAGAAGATTTTAAAAGGTTCTAATTTGGTTTTTCACTTTAACTCAGGAGGATTTCATCGAATTATCATAAGATGATGCATACAGTAAACGAAGAAACAATGGTAATTTCTATTTTTATTTTAAAGGAATTTACAACAGTAGTGACAGGGCGCGAACTCTCCTACGACATCATTATCAATGACAGGTCGCGACCTTTCACTACGACTGTAAAAAAAGACTTCCACTATTCTGTAACTTTTAAAACACTTGCCCACTCTACTTCATAGCAGGGTTATTATAATATTACCAGAAATCTCTTCCAAAATATTAATATAGCACTCATAGCTCCGTCAGAGAAATTGCAGGATTATTTATTTTGGAATCAGATGCCAGATGTAGTATAAAAAATAAATTTATAAATACAAATGACTGAATGCAGTGAAGCATTCAATTATGGAACCATTTTGTCAAACCTTTTATGAGTGCGGATTTTATCGCTGGATAACTATATCAATTTAAATTCAACCAGGCTATTAAGTCAAAGTGCTAAAAAACAATAAACATTAATGAAAATTATGGATAAACAATCACTTCAGGAATATTCTGATACTGAGATCATTCATAGAATTCTGCAAACGGAGCCGCAACTGTTTCAAGAGCTGATCAGACGTTATAATTCGCTGCTTTATAAAATTGGGCGAACTTACCATTATAACCGCCAGGATACAGAAGACCTTATGCAGGAAACCAATGTCAGCGCATACTTCAACCTGGAAAAATTTGAAAACCGTTCTTCCTATAAGACGTGGCTTACAAGAATAATGCTTAATCATTGTTACCAAAAGAAAAGAAAATTCAGTTTCAAAAATGAAATCCCCATGGATGAATATGAAACAAATAATTCACATCCTTTGTTTCAAAAGGAGGACAATAACGAAAAAAATCTGATGAATAAAGAACTGAAACATGTAATCGAAAATGCCCTGCAAAATATACCAACCAATTACAGGATTGTTTTTACGCTGCGTGAACTTGGCGGCTTTAGTGTATCAGAGACAGCCGCAGTGTTAGATATTCTTGAGAGCAATGTTAAGGTAAGATTGAACCGGGCCAAATTAATGCTTCGCGCTCATATAGAAAAAATGTATTCGCCTGAAGAAATTTATGAATTCAACCTGGTGTATTGCGACCGCATGATAAAAAATGTTATGACGAAAATTCATAACCAAATACAAAACAATTGATAGTATAATATTTTATGCCTTTTATAATTAACCTGGACATTAGTGAAATTGCCCATTCTTAAAGTCAATTTTAGCAGCACAGTAAACCAACAAATCCACCCGTTTTATATTTGCCAAAATACATCATCATTAAATATTCCTTGTTCAATATTCAATATTTCTATTCCTTCTTTTTCCTGAGCCGGATATTTAATAATTCCACAACCAGGCTAAAGCCGAGGCAGGAATAGATAATGCTCTTGCTTATTTCCTGGTGCAAAGCGCTGGCAATAAGTACTACCCCTATTACCACA
>JBDTJV010000168.1:0-4977 GCA_039935675.1 Ginsengibacter sp.
CCATCATTAGCAGCGGATTACCAGATAAAGAAAAGCCAGGCCTTTACTTTTCCACTTACGGTTTTGGTTGGATGCTCTCATCGTATAAAGGTCATTATCGTGTAGAGCACGGAGGTAATATTGATGGCTTTTCTGCGAGCACCTGCTTTTTCCCCTCAGATAGCATCGGGATAATTGTATTAAGCAACCAGGATGGTTCCGTTGTTCCTTCTATTATCAGAAATATTATTTCAGACAGAATGCTTGGAGCTGAATATTATGACTGGAATACAGACATGAAAAACACCAGAGCAAAAGGAGAGAAAGATTCCAGTGAAAAAACCACTCCCCAAAAAATAAATATGCCTGCTACGCATGAACTAAAATTCTACAGAGGCAATTATAATAATCCCGGCTATGGCACTGCAAAAATATATCTCCAAAATGATTCCTTATTTGCAACTACAGGAACTAAAATATTCTGGTTACGCCATAATAATTATGACGTGTTTGATCTTTTTTTCAAAGACAACCAGGATGGTATTGATACTACAAATACGCCGGTCAAAGCACAATTTCAATTAAATACGAATGGGGATATCGAAAGCATTTCTATTCCTTTTGAGCAGGAATTGAAGCCAATAGAATTCAAAAAACAACTGGATATTAAAGGAATCTCAAAGGAAGAAATTCAGAAGTATGTTGGAGATTATGAAATTGGCGGGGCCACGGTAAAAATATTTCTAAAGAATAATACCACTTTATTTGCATTAGTTCCCGGCCAACCGGAATATGAATTGGTTCCTGTAGATAAAGACAAATTTGCCTTAAAGATTATATCGGGGTATTTTATCCAATTCGCCTTGGATGAAAATAATAAAGTAACCGGACTCACTTTTATCCAGCCAAATGGGAATTTTAAGGCTGTAAAGAAAGGATCGGAATAGTATGATTAAAATAGAAATGCTTACTATTTATTGCTTTACTGTTGGCCTTTCTCTTAATCATCAAATTCAAACATTTTTTAATGATTTTTTTAGGGCTTAAGAAAGTGTCTACGATTTTGTAATAATATTTGCAATAACTTCATACTAAATTTCAGAACAAATGACATTAAAATTACCGTCGCCAAATTAAACAATATTCATCCAGGATAGATTTATTCTAAAAATTACTATCTATAACTCTTTTTTATTTCTTTTTAAATTTTTTTTTAAATGGATCATAAACAGAAATTCTTTTTCTCAGATAAGATAACTCCCGAACAAATGAAATTTTATGATGAACATGGCTTCATTCATTATAAAAATTTTTTTACTGCCGCTCAGATTAGCGACGCACTGAAAGCTGTAGAAACCCTTCAAAGTGATTGGATATCGCAAGGCCTGGAAAAAATAAACGGCATTCCCATAAAATATGGAAAAGATGAAAATGGCAATAAAATAATCCAACGATTTGCATTTGCCTCATTGCATAGTGAATATCTTCATCGCATGGTAATGGACGAGCGCATTGATAAATTACGTTATTTTATCGGTGAAGATGCCCGTATTGCTGAAAACGAAAAAGATGGTTTGGTTGTAAGTCACTACATAAACACAGGTGAAGCGGGTTTTTCAAGATTGGGCTGGCACACAGACGGGTTAAGAGACCTTGTTACCCAATTCACTTTGAATCCTATGTTGAACATAGGAATTTATCTGGACGACTCGCCGATTGAAAAGGGCGGATTGAGATTGCTTGACGGAACCCACAAACAAAATATTTTTAGAATGTTATTTCGAAAAAGATATTTTGTTGATAATGAACCAGACAAAGATGAAATTGCTTTGGAAGCTGAATCGGGTGATCTAACTATTCATTCCGGAAGGATCTGGCATCGTGCGGCACTGGCTTCTGTGCAAGGCGCCGCCAGTAAAAGAAGGGTTATGTATTTCCCCATAATAAAAGGCAAATACCAACCAAAGTCGAACGAAAGCCGCACTCCATTTTATCATAAATTTCATCGTTTACTAAAGTAGCCTTCTTTAAATTATTTTTTATGACGAGTTACGCCCTGGTTACAGGCGGCAGCAAGGGCATAGGAAAAGCCATTGCAGAATGCCTTGCAAAAAAAAAATACAATTTATTATTAGTAGCCCGTTCTGAAGAAATACTTCGGGATGTAGCTGAAGAAATAAATAAAGAATACAATGTAGATGTAAAATGGCTGGCGCTCGATCTGTCTGAATCTACTGCTGCCTCACAAGTGAACAACTGGATTACAAAGAATAATTTTCAGGTATCCATTTTAATAAATAATGCAGGGTATGGCTTGTGGGGAAATTTTCATGAGTTGCCTTTGGAAGATCAAAACAATATGCTGCGGCTAAATGTTTTCACTTTGGTGAATCTTACGTATTTAATGATACCTGCTTTGATGCTTCAGCCAAAAGCTTACATCCTGAATACAGGGAGTTTGGCAGGGTACCAGGCCATGCCAACCTTAAATTTATACGCTGCTTCAAAAGCATTGGTTAATTTTTTTACCCGAGCTCTGAGATACGAACTAAAGGATACAAGCATAAGCGTTTCGTTACTTTCCCCCGGCAGCGTCAGAACCAATTTTATGGACAGAGCAGGATTGCAGCATTTGCAAAAAACGGCGGATAAATTTTCCATGGATCCTGAAGAAATAGCAGCCATTGCCGTAAAAGGAATGTTCCATGAAAAAAAAGAGATCATGCCGGGATTTGTTAATCGTTTCACTGCAGGCCTGGTAAAATTAATGCCAAAATCATTCATTGAAAATGTTACCGCTTCGGCTTATAAAAAGAAGCCTTAAAACAGTAAGGCAACAAATAATCTCGATTTGTATTCTTACGAAGATCTTTCCTAAAAAATTTCCCAATTTCAAAATCCTTTATTTTTTTCATTCATGCGTGTTGAACTAATTTTGAACAAAACCAAATATGCTTTGTATTTATCATCATTCCATTGATCCCTATTTCAATATTGCCACCGATGAATATATTTTTAAACACATCAAAGAAGATTGTTTTATGCTATGGCAAAATGACAATGCCATCATTGTGGGCAAACACCAAAATACTTTGGCCGAAATAAATATTGATTATGTGAGAGATCACGACATTAAAGTAGTAAGGCGGCTTTCGGGTGGCGGTGCGGTTTATCACGATATGGGAAACCTGAATTATTCTTTTACCAAAACCGGCGATAATTCTGAAATGGTTGATTTCAAAAAATACACATTGCCCATCCTCGAAGTGCTACAGGGCCTTGGTGTAGATGCAAAATTCGAAGGGCGCAATGATCTTACTATTGACGGAAAAAAATTCTCAGGAAATGCGGAGCATGTTTTCAAAAATAAAGTGTTACATCATGGCACCTTATTGTTTACATCAGAAATGAAAAGCGTAAGCGGTGCACTAAAAATAAATCCATTAAAATATTCTGACAAAGCAGTAAAGTCGGTACCAAAGAGAGTTACCAACATTTCAGAGCATCTTAAAACTCCCATTACTCTAAAAGAATTTACTCAGAAAATAATGGATCATATTATCTCAACTCACGATGATTGCGTGCCTTATGAATTCAGCGCCAACGACCTTGAAGCCATAAAAAAGATTCGTGATGAAAAGTATGCTACGTGGGAATGGAACTACGGCAAATCCCCTGATTATAATTTTAAAAAAGGTATAAGGAACGATGGAGGCACGCTGGAAATGAACCTTGATGTTGAAAAAGGAATCATCAGGAAAGTAAAAATTTACGGAGATTTTTTCAATGAAAAAGATATTTCGGAGATTGAAGAAGCGTTGGAAAATGTACCGCATGAAGAAAATGCGATCAGGAAAATTCTGGATCAATTTCAAATAGACAAATATTTCCACAAAATGACTTCGGGGGATTTATTAAACGCAATGTTTTAAGACCCAGCTATCAAAAGATTTATAACCAAAAAGGGGCGTTGATCCTAACAGGGTAAATCCGGGAGAAATCACTTTCAATTAACTTTTTGGATGTTAATAACTGCATTTCCCTTAGGCGGCGTTGCTACTGCAATCTGGCATATCTCGCATTTCTGGACAGGAGGGTTAGGATCAATTTCAAATGTAAATACGTCTCCTTTTTTTAAGCCGTAGTTACCGAAAGTGCAAAGGTTCGCTACTGTAAATACGTTGCTATAGGTGCTGTCATTATCTCTGTCGTACCAGGTGGACTCGATGTTTGCAGTATCTGTGGTGCCCTTCTGCAACCGGATTACGTAGTGTCCACAGGGTCCATTTATTATAAGCTTGCCGGTCAACACGGGACTGGGAAGAGGTACCTTTTTGCATTGAACGCAAAATAGGGAAGCTAATAAGAATAAGCTCAAAAATGTTTTCATCATTTATTTTTCAGATTTGACAGTAACATTAATAGAATCGTTGCATTGAACTAATAATTTAATACAGGCTTTAACTAACCGTGAACGAGGAAGGATTTGCAATTATAAATGGAATCCCTGTCGACAATCCATGATAAGTTTTTTTAGAGATTCGAAAATGATTAAAAAATATTCAATTTTAAAGCAGACAATCTACCTGTACAACCGCGGTGTTGACTTTCGGTGCTCGCAGTTATCCCATAATTGCTCTTAACCGAAGTTCTAATGTGCGGTACACAGTAAACCAACAAAAAACAATGATTTCTATTCTAAGCCTGCAAGACGATAAAAATCTTCCTTTTGTAATTCCTTAACCATTCCCGGTTCAATTCCGTCGATTGTAATATTTTCCATGCTCAAACGGATAAGCCTGAGACAGCGGTGCCTCATGGCAAGCGTCATTTTGCGAACTTGCCGGTATTTTCCCTGTGTTAGCGTGATCAGCAGCCACGTATGTGGATAAATTTCACGTCGATCAGTTGCCCAGGGATATAAACTAACGGGGTCGGTTACACGTAATAGTTGATCTGGCCGCGCCAGGTATTCTTCACCATTTTTTATTTTAATTT
>JBDTJV010000169.1:0-3635 GCA_039935675.1 Ginsengibacter sp.
GATATTCATACTTCATAGTTACAGAAGCATTGATTTCATTGGCTGTTTCAGAAGTTACTGAAAATGGCTTATCATACAATAATCCATGGAGAGCGTGCTTTGCGGGTAGGGATTTTTGAATGAAATATTCCTTTTCCCCGAAAGTATATTTTGCATTTTGCAGCCGGCAAACGAAAGGAGAAAGCTTACAACCTTTGTATCCTTTTTTCTCAAGTTCATTTTTAAACTCATCCATGGATTGATAGCTATCAATCACATTAATGGTTTCGTCGTTTTGCTTTATAGAAAATTCATGCAACATTCCACAGCATTGAGGAAGGACAGCTGCATAGTTACCGGTTATTTCATTTTTTAAAATGATCTTATCAAAACCGTTTTCGGATTTTTTCTGGATTGAAAACATATAACCGAAAGTACAATAAACTTTTTTTAATTGGATTCTAAAATCTTCATAACCATTTTTTCTTCCGGAGATAAACCTGATTTACCGTCGTCCTTCTCTATTTTTTCCAATTCGCCAATGTATTTTTCAAGCTTTTTACTTTCATAGAGAGAAAGAATGAGAGGATGAACATAATATTTTTTGCAAACCGTTCTTGTATTTCCAAGATGCTCGGAAACAATATCCAGTGCTTCAACAATTCTTTTTTTAGTTTCTGTTTTGGTATCGCAACAACCAATAGATTTCAATGCTAAAAAAGCCTGAACAGTACCTGCCCAAGTCCTGAAATCTTTTGCTGTAAAGTCTTTACCGCTTATCTCCCGGATATAATTATTGACTAAGCCGGAATCTATGGAATTATGATTTCCTTTCTCATCATAAAACTGAAAGAGTTCTTTTCCTGGTATATCGCGACATTTTTTAATTACACTTGCCAGTCTTTTACTCTTCAAATTAATTTTATGAGAAACGCCTTTTTTGCCCACAAACGCAAACGTGACTGAGTTTCCATTAAAAGTAACATGCCTGTCTTTCAAAGTGGTGAGGCCAAAAGAGCCGTAGGCTTTTTCGTAAAAGGAATTCCCGATGCGGATATTGGTGCGTTCCATAAGACTAACAACGGCAGCCAAAACTTTTCTTACCGATAATTCGGAAAGGCTTAAATCTTTTTCTAATTGTAAACGGATATCCGGCAGCACTTTTCCGAAATCGTGGAGTTTGTAATATTTGGTGTGGTTTCTTAATAAGTTCCAATGAGGATGATACCGGTATTGTTTACGGTTTTTCACATCATAGCCTGTAGCTTGCAGATGCCCGTTTTCCTTTTTACAAATCCAAACTTTTTCCCAGGCTGGAGGAATTACCAAATGTTTTATTCTCAAAAGTTCTTCGTCATCCTTTACCAGTTTGCCGTTATAATAATATTCAAATGAATCCTTTTTTCTTCTCCTTTCAATTCCCGGTTCTTTGTCGCTTACATAAATGAGATTGGCAGCTTTTGCTGTTTTTTCCTCATCTTTTACTATACTTCTAAGCTTTCTTTTTGAAAGTTTCGGAAGTTCATCTGCAACAACTGTCATTGAAAGAATTTTATGTTATTATCTCCTGCTATAGTTGAGCGAAGAAGTTATGTTGTTTAATTTGATAGATCACTTTTTCCATGATCATTTGATTGAAAATCTCAATCTTCCTTATAAGTATTCATTTTTTCTGAGTAAATTCTTCTACAATATTAAAAAAAGGCAGGTTTGTATTACCCGCCTTTTCATTCAATAACTGTCCGCTCTTTATTCATCTGTTTCTTCCGCTTCAAGAAATCCCTTCTTTCCATCATCCTCGTTTTTATGCTGAGTTGTATTATCATGCTTTTTATGCTTTTTTCCACTGAGTGCCGCCATATGTAATAGAGTATCAGAGCCTGACGCATAGCCACCACTTTGACGATCTTCGTTTGTTTCTGTTCCGAGTTCATTACTTCCCATGGAAGGATTTGAAATTATTTCTTTATCTGGCATAACAAAATTTTTTAAGATTAATAATATTTTTTTAGAAGAAAAATATATGCCAAAATCAAATAATAAAATGTTAGGTTTATAAAAGCAGAAACTGTTACGCATGAATCTTCTTGCCCACGCTTTTTTATCTTTTGACGATCAGGATATTTTAACAGGAAATATGATCAGTGATTTTGTAAAAGGAAAAAAGAAATTTGATTATCCTAAAGCAATTCAACATGGTATTCATTTACATAGGTTAATCGATGAGTTCACTGATTTTCATCCCGTAACAGCAAAAGCAAAGCAATTTTTCAGACCTGCATACCGGTTATATTCGGGCGCATTTGTAGATATTGTTTTTGATCATTTTTTGGCAAAAGATGAAATACAATTCGAACCCTATCATGGTCTTAAAGAATTTACAAAAATCACTTACCAAAAACTGGAAACAGAATCCGTTTTTTTCCCTGGACAATTTGAAATGATGTTTCCTTATATGAAAATGCAAAACTGGTTGTTTGAATATCGGACCACAGAAGGAATTCATAAAAGTTTTGGTGGTCTTGTGAGAAGGTCAAAATATCTGAAAGAATCTGAAATAGCTTTCAAAATATTTATGGAACATTATAAAGATTTGGAACATTGTTACTCTGTATTTTTTCCGGAACTGAAAAAATACGCCTTTGAAAAATTAGCCGAAATCAAGGGCTAAGCAAATCAGTATATTTGCAGTTTTCCATTCATAAAATTAAGATTTCGGTTTTTTTGTTCGTTTACTATGTGCGTCAAAAATGCGACACCTTAATTCTAAAAAAAATTGTCAATAGTGAAACAGGAAACAAAATTTATACATGCAGGCACTGAGCCAGATCCTGCAACAGGAGCGATCATGACACCCATTTATCAAACCTCCACATTTGTGCAGGAGAGTCCGGGAGTGCATAAAGGATACGAATATGCACGAACCCAAAATCCCACAAGACATGCATTGGAAGCGGCTTTGGCGGCTGCTGAAAATGGGAAATATGGTTTATGCTTTGCCAGTGGTTCTGCTGCTTCAGATGCAGTCATCAAACTATTAAACCCGGGAGATGAAGTAATTGCAGCAAACGATATGTATGGTGGCACTTATCGTTTATTCACCAAAATCTTTGAAAAATACGGATTGAAATTTCATTTTATAAATATGCAGGATGCCAATGAAGTTTCAAAATATATCAATGAAAATACGAAGCTCATCTGGACGGAAACGCCTACTAACCCGATGATGAACATTACCGATATTGAAGCGGTTGCGCAGATTGCTAAAAAGAATAAAGTGTTGCTTTGCGTTGATAATACTTTTGCTTCTCCCTATTTGCAAAATCCACTGGATCTTGGTGCAGATATCGTTTTACATTCTGCTACCAAATACATTGGAGGCCACAGCGATTCGGTTCACGGTTGTTTAATTGTAAAGGATGAAGATCTAAAAAATAAGTTGGCTTTTATTCAAAATAGTTGCGGAGCGGTTCCGGGTCCACAGGATTGCTTTTTGATTTTAAGAGGATTAAAAACGCTTCATGTACGAATGCAACGACATTGTGAAAATGGCGAAAAAATCGCGAATTGGTTAAGGAATAATCCGAAAGTAGATAAAGTTTTTTGGGCAGGTTTTGAAGATCATCCTAATCATCAAATAGCCAAAAAGCAGATGC
>JBDTJV010000170.1:0-5380 GCA_039935675.1 Ginsengibacter sp.
TCTTTGCTTTTTAAATGATCCCAATCTGTCATTTGTGGAGCAGGAGTGAATATCCGGGGGAATACTTTTGACAACCCCAAAATCTCATACAAAGCA
Source organism: Ginsengibacter sp. (assembly GCA_039935675.1). GTDB lineage: Bacteria > Bacteroidota > Bacteroidia > Chitinophagales > Chitinophagaceae > Ginsengibacter. The sequence goes on from JBDTJV010000170.1 coordinate 97, forward strand.
GTAAAAAAGGTTGGAAACCTCGCACAGGATTTTAGGGGACTGCCTGGTTTAACTAATTGAGTTGGTCCCGTAATGCCATACCTGGGGTTATTTTCCATGAATTTCACCAGTCCTTCAAGGACCTGGACATTGGAAACAGTATCAGGATTGAGCAATAGAATATAATCACCATCGCATTCTTTGTACGCCTGGTTACAAGCTTTTCCAAAACCCGCGTTTTCTTTATTTTTAATTAAAATGTTTGCCTGATTTTTCAACTGATTTATCGATCCGTCAGTGGAGGCATTATCTACAATAATTACGTTGCAAGATATATATGAACTGTTGTAGTTAAGATATGGGGCAATCGCCTCCATAGTCAATTCGCCTGAATTCCAATTTATTACAACGATATCTACTTTTTTCCTTGTTTCCATTAGCATCCATTGCGATGGGTTTCAAAAATAAGGGAAAGTTTAAATTTAATTAGCAATCTTTTTTAAATAATACCTTTAATTTGTACAGATTTTATAATGAAATATTAAATACGCTCATAGAGGTAATAAATTACTTATAGTTCAATCTTGTTCGAATAAATGTATACTCAACCCTATTTAATCAATTTCCCTAAAATTGGAAATTCTATCGAAGGTTTTATTTCAGTCGCCGAAAACAAAAACCTCCCTTTTGAAGTAAAACGTGTTTACTGGACTTATTTTACTCCTGAAAGTGTGATAAGAGGCGGCCATGCCCATCACCACCTTGAACAAATTTTAGTAGCATTATCGGGTAAAATAACCGTTACTACTCAAATGCCTGGCGAAGAAGAAAAAAAATTTATTTTGGAAACAGCTAACCAGGGTGTTTTTCTCCCAAAATATGCATGGCATCGAATGCAATACAGCCATAATGCTGTACAAATGTGTATAGCAAATATGGCCTATAAAGAAAGTGATTATATAAGAGATTATGACGAGTTTAAAAAATTAAAATGAATGTGATATGAAATTCAACAATTTCAATGTCCAAATTTCACCAAAAGCAACAATTGGCAAAAATGTCAAAATTGGTGATAACTCGGCTATACTTGATAATGTTGTCATTGGTGATAATACCATCATCTGTAATAATTGCATTATTGGTGAACCGTTGAGTGATTATTATTACAATGAGCAATATGAAAATCCTGAAACTATTATTGGCAATGACTCTTTAATCAGAAGCCATACTATAATTTATTGTGGAAACTCGATAGGAGATAATTTTAGTACAGGCCATAGAGTTACCATAAGAGAAAACATGAAAATTGGCAATCATTGCAGGATAGGTACGCTCAGCGATATCCAGGGGTTCTCTGAAATAGGAAATTATTGCTGGCTTCATAGTAATGTACATATTGGACAGCAATCAAAGATTGGTAATTTTGTTTTTATTTATCCATACGTTGTTTTTACTAATGATCCAACTCCTCCTTCAAATATTTGCATCGGCCCAACTGTGGGAGACTATTCTCAGATTGCTGTATTTAGTGTCTTGTTGCCCGGTGTAAAAATTGGAAAACATTGTCTGATCGGAGCAGGAAGTATTGTAGGCAAAAATGTTGAGGATTATCAATTGGTATTGGGCAGCCCGGCGAAGAATATCAAGGACGTTCATGAGATAAAATCGAGAGAAACCGGCGAATCTCATTATCCCTGGCCGTATAAGTTCGACAGAGGAATGCCATGGAAAGATATCGGTTTTGATGAATGGAGCGAAACCAAAAAATAGAAACATAATTACATGATACATTTCCTGGATCTTAAAAAGATAAATCTTCAATATAAAGATGAGTTATCAAAGGTTTTTGAAAATACGCTGGATTCAGGGTGGTTTATTTTGGGTGAAAAAGAAAAGAATTTTGAAAAAGAATTTGCTGATTATTGTGGTGTAAAACACTGCATCGGTGTCGCAAATGGTTTAGATGCATTGATTCTAATATTAGAAGCTTATAAGCAACTAGGTTTAATGAAAGAAGGAGACGAAGTAATCGTTCCTTCTAATACTTATATAGCCAGCATTCTTGCCATTTCAAAAGCAAGGTTGACACCAGTTTTGGTAGAGCCGGATATAAATACTTACCTGTTGGATGAAAATCTAATTGAACAAAAAATCACTTCCAAAACCAAGGCCATTCTACCAGTTCATCTTTACGGAAGACTTGGCAATATGGATGAGATAAGCCACATTGCCAGAAGGCATCACTTGAAAGTAATTGAAGATTGTGCGCAATCACACGGAGCAAGTATCAACGAAGTTAAATGCGGGAATCTGGGAGACGCGGCCGGTTTTAGTTTTTATCCTGGCAAAAATTTAGGCGCCCTTGGAGATGCAGGTGCTGTTACCACGAATGATGATGATCTTGCAAGTGCTATTATTGCGTTACGCAATTATGGCTCTCATAAAAAATATGAAAATATTTACCAGGGAATGAATAGTCGCCTCGATGAAGTTCAGGCTGCTTTTTTATCCGTGAAATTGAGAAACTTAAATCGGGATAATCAACTCAGAAAAAAAATTGCTCACTATTACGTTAATAATATTAATAATGATTTGATCACCTTGCCATTCAGTAAACAAACAAATATCACGGATTTACAATCTCATGTGTGGCATGTATTTGCAGTAAGGGTAGAACACAGAAAGGGTTTTCAAAATTATTTATCGGATAATGGCATTCAAACCGTAATTCATTATCCCATTCCACCTCACAAACAGCAGGCTTATTCTGAATGGAACAATGATAGTTACCCGGTTTCAGAAAAAATTCATGCTCAAATTATTTCCTTGCCTATAAGCCCTGTCATGAATGATGAAGATGTTGAAACAGTTTGCAAAGTTGTAAATTCCTATAAATTGTGAATTTAGTTAAAACCAGTTTTTATACTTCACTATCCACTGCTATTACTTTTATCACCGCTTTTATTGTTACAAAAGTAGTCGCGATAAAAATAGGACCGGCGGGCATTGCATACCTCGGACAATTTCAAAATACTACTGCAATATTAACGATGCTTGCCACTGGCGCCATCAATACAGGAGTAATAAAATATTTGGCTCAGTATCAGAATGACCCCGAAAAAAAACAGGAAATTATAAACACTTCTTTTCTTATCGTTTTTTGCTGCTCCCTATTCATATCGCTTTTTGTAATGGCGACAAGCGGTTATTTATCAGTTGCCGCTTTTAAAACAATCCAATTTTGGATAGTATATTTCTTATTCGGATTGTTCACAATGACCATCTCTTTCAATGGATTATTTTTAGCGATATTGAATGGTTTAAAAGAGATTAAAATCTTTACTATTGTCAACATTTCTTCATCTATAATAGGAGTCACCATCACCGTTATTTTTGCCAATTATTTCGGAATAATTGGCGTACTAATATCAAGTACCGCCTTGTCTATCCTGATCTTTCTCATAAACATCTTTTATTTTAAAAAGCTTGGGATAAAATGGAAACCCAATTTTAAAAAGTGGGATAAAAAAATTCTCAAAATGTTGACCGGTTTTTCAATCATGGCCATAGTAACGGGGCTAGTGGTACCAACTATGCAAATTTTAATAAGAAATAAAATCATAAATGACTTTTCCATAAAAGAAGCCGGGTATTGGCAGGCAGTTACTAAAATTTCTGATTACTATCTCACGTTCATTACTTCTGTTCTTGTGGTCTATTATATGCCACGCCTTTCGGAAATAAAGTTAAAACAAGAATTAAAAGCCGAAATTTTTAAAGGGTACAAATTGATCTTGCCGGTCGTAGGCGTATTAGCTTTATTAATTTGGCTGTTTAAAGACTTCATTATTTATGTTTTATTTACACCCGAATTTTCAGCAATGAAACCATTGTTCACTTTCCAATTATTAGGAGACTTTTTTAAGATTGGAAGTTGGTTACTCGCTTATTTGATGGTGGCAAAGGCGATGACTAAAACATTTATATATACTGAAATAATCTTTGGTGCATCCAATGTGGCTTTATCCTACTTACTTATAAACCAATTTGGAATAATTGGTGCTACTTATGCATTTTGCATCAATTATTTCTTGTACTGGATCTTCATGTGGTTTTTAATGAAAAAACACATCATATAATCAAAGGTTTTTAAAATTCTGCTGATAGGCTTTGGCATTTTCTGATCATATACATTTGTTTTTTAATCATTAATTTTAGCAAAAGCAGACAGGAATTAGAGTTACAATGAGCGATAAATTAGCCTAAAAATTAAAACGAGTGAAAATTTTATCTATCTCAATCTTAATCATTTATTTTTCCCTAAAACCTTTATATGCCCAAAAAATTAATGATAAAAAATTGATTGAGTTTGGTTGGGATTATCCGGATGTTGATTATTTAAAAGCAAATATTCATGAGATGGAAAAAAATTCTCCTTTTGATGGGGTGGTTTTTTCATTTCATGCCCCACCCTACTATGCATTTGATACGGCTCAGTCCACCACTGACTACTTCGAGTTTAATGACCTTTCAAAAATCGAGTGGCATAAGTTTACTGATAATTTTATTTCCATAAGAGGTGTAGGAAAAAGCGGTCCTCATTGGACAGATGATGACGGCTGGCTAAAAATAGTGGATAACCTAACCAGGATTTCAAAAGCAATTGAAATTTCAAAAGCTAAAGGAATTGGCTTCGATCCTGAATTCTATCTCGAAAATGAGCAACTAAATCCCTGGATTTACAATAAGCAATTGTATCCTCAACTGTCCTACCAACAGGTCGGAAAATATGTAAAAAGAAGAGGCATTCAATTTATACAGGCTTTACAAACTTATAAGCCTGATATGAAAATTCTATGTTTCTGGCTGTGGGGACTAGTAGCAGAACAAAATAAAACACAGCCATTTATTAATACACGAATGGCACTTTATCCTTTTTTTATTGAAGGAATGTTGGAAGGTAAAAACAATGAGAGTGAATTGATTGACGGAAATGAAACAGCTTACTGGTACTCAAACGCAAAAGATTTTATCACATCCGGAGACGAACAAAGAGCAAATGCGAAAAAATTTTTACCAGCTTTTCTATCGCCAAAGATTGATAAGGTCACTTTTGCTCAACCCATTTTTTATGATGGAATTTTTGCCCTTAAACCTATTTTTGATAAGGGTAATGATAAGGCAACTCAAAACCGATGGTTCAGAAACAATTTATATTATGCCTTAAAAACAACTGACCGTTATGTTTGGTTTTACAGTGAACAATTAAACTGGTGGAAAAAGCCCGATGCGGTGCTCGCAAATA
>JBDTJV010000171.1:0-3668 GCA_039935675.1 Ginsengibacter sp.
GTGAACAACAAAGAACCGCCGGTTAATTGTTTTCTCATTTGATTCGCTGCCGCCTGCGCCAGGAAAAAAGTGCCGGCAAGATTCACCTGTAAAACTCTTGAAAAAGATTCGGGAGAATAGGTAAAAAAATCTCCGAACAGTGTAATACCCGCATTAGCAATTACAATGTCAATTTTTCCAAATTTTGCCGCAGTGTCATCTACCATTTTTTGAATAAAAATAAAATCGCCTGCATCTCCCGGAAAAGGAATGCATTTATTGGCAACTTCATTATTGATAGTTGCCGCTGCTTCATTGGTAAGCTTTTCATCTATATCATTTAACACCACGTGTGCTCCTTCCAATGCAAGTCTTCTACAAATTTCAAAACCAATTCCTTGTCCTGCACCGGTTACTATCGCTACTTTTTCTTTAAAATTCATCATCTTTTTTCGTTTGATTGGTACTGTTATGGTAACTTTTCAAAAGTCAACTATCATTTATTGACGATAAAGTTAACCATCAAATCTTTATATGAAAATTTCGTTTCGTTCGGATATAAATTGAGTATAGAAGACGATTGTAAAAACCTTCTCTTTCTTCAAAAATATTTCTTATCTTAAACACTTTCTATTATTAATCATTAAAACAAATTTTATGGCTACGCAATTCGCCGGCATTGGCGCAACCATCGCACTCATCATGTTATCCTGCAGTTCCCCAGCAAATGGAATTGTACAAACATCAACATCTGACACAACCTATCCGTCTGTGGAAACTAAAAAACCTAATACGGATTATAAACCTGCTTTTGCAGGGCAAACCAGGATTACAGCAGTAAAGACAACTACACCTTTCCAGGTAAAAATAGTTAGCAAGGAATTAAAAAGGCCTTGGGGCATCACCAATCTTCCCGATGGACGATTGCTGATAACTGAAAAGGAAGGTACTATGCGTATCGCTTCGCAGGATGGAACTTTGAGCGAACCCATCACCGGATTTCCTGAAGTGAATTCTGCAGGCCAGGGCGGCTTGTTAGGACTTACGATAGATCCCGATTTTACAAACAACCGGATGGTCTATTGGGTATTCTCGGAAAAACAACCCGATGGAAATCTTACTGCTGTCGCTAAAGGTAAATTAGCGCCCGATGAAAGAACGATTCAAAACGTGAAAGTCATATATCGCGCCACTCCCGCAAGCAACAGCGCGGCACATTATGGCGGTCGCATACTTTTTGATAAAACAGGAAATATTATGATTAGCACCGGCGAGCGTTCCAATTTAGAAACCAGGCCACAGGCGCAATACCTTAATTCCTCTCTCGGAAAAATTATCCGCATCACTACTGATGGAAAAGCATCGCCAGGCAATCCTTTTATCAACCGGGGAGATGCAAGACCGGAGATATATTCTTACGGGCATAGAAATGTACAAGGTCTCGCATTCAATCCTGCAACAGGCGATCTTTGGGAATCCGAATTCGGACCTCGCGGTGGTGATGAAATCAATCTTATCCAACCAGGTAAAAATTACGGATGGCCGATCATCACTTACTCTCTTGAGTACACCGGTAAAACAATAGGTGATGGCATTCAGCAGAAAGAAGGTATGGAACAACCCGTATATTATTGGGATCCGGTTATTTCGCCAAGTGGCATCACCTTCTACAGCAGCGATGCCATTCCAGAATGGAAAAACAATTTATTTGTTGCTTCACTTAGCGCTACTCATATAGATCGGCTGGTTATAGAGGGAAACAAAGTGGTAGGAGAAGAAAGATTGCTAGCAGATGAATCGCAAAGATTCCGTGATATTACTGAGGGCAAAGACGGCGCTCTCTATGCGATCACTGATGATGGAAGATTATACAGGATTGGAAAATAAATTCGTTTAATGACTCTTACTTACCTCAAATTATGAGCTTCTAATAACTGTTGTTTCCTGGTGAATTTTTCCTCCGATGTTTACATCAAACCGACACCTCCATTCCTTCTTTAGCAAATAAAGAATTGGGAAGAATTTTCTGACATTCTTTTTCAAGACCATCAAGGAATTCATCATTGTGATCAGGATCATGATGAGTAATAATGAGTCTTTTCACATTGGCCTGGATCGCTACTTCCACCGCATGTTTCCATGTGCTATGCCCCCATCCTGTATATTTATTTTTATATTCTTCATCAGTATATTGTCCATCATGAATCAGCAGATCAGCATTTCTTGCAAATTCAACGATGCCCGGATCAATTCCGTTTACATGTTCAAGATCGGTGCAAATTACCAAAGAAGCACCTTCGTCATCTAACCTGAACCCATAAGAGCCACCGGTTTGTTTGTGAAATTGAGGAAAGGAACTAACTTTCGCGCCCTTTATCACTTCTTTATCTCCATAGGAAAAAAACTCAAACTGCGCACCCATCTTTTCCATTTGTATCGGGAAATATTCCTCCTGCATTTGTTTGGAGAATATACCTTTGAGATCATTTACTTTACCTTGTCTCCCCATTGCCAGTATACCTATTTTTTGCATTGGATTATAGGCAGGTAAGAAAAAAGGAAATCCTTGTATATGATCCCAGTGAAAGTGAGAAAAAACAATGTTGATAATATCCTGGTTGATTTCTTGTTCGATTATTTCTTTTCCTAATTGCCTTATACCAGTGCCGGCATCCAGTATTGCAATCCGGTTTACTTTTTCACGAAGGATCCTGAAACAGGTGGTATTACCTCCATATTTCTGGAATTCTTTGCCACAAACCGGCACCGAACCTCTTACTCCGTAAAATTTTACTTTCACTTTATTAAAAGTTTTAATAAAGGTCAGGAAAAGATTTCAAAAAACTATGAATAAATAAAATGAGAAATTGAGTTGATTTTTTGAACCTAAAATAGCATTTCAGAAAAAAAACAATTTATATTTTTATTTCGTCACCACATTTTGAGGATTCCCTTCTAAAAAAGCTTTTACATTATTCACCAGTATATCCATGAGCCTGCTTCTTGATTCAAAAGTGGCCCATGCGACATGAGGGTTGATCAAGCAATTTTTTGCACGAAGCAAAGGATTATTTGGTGAAGGAGGCTCGGTAGATAAAACATCTAAAGCTGCGGCGGCAATGACCCCTTCATTTAATACTTCAGAGAGATCTTTTTCATTGATCAGGCCACCTCGGCTCGTGTTGATTAAAAAGGAAATTGATTTCATTGTGCTTAATAATTCCCTGTTCACAAATTGTTTATTATGTTCATTTAGCGGGCAGTGCAGACTGATTATATCCGCCTCACTGAAGCAGGTTTTTTCGTCAATAAATCGGACGCCTTCCATACGGTCTCTTTCCGGATGTTTATGAGAAGCGATCACTTTCATCCCAAATGCGATGGCTATTTTGGCCACAGCTTTTCCTATTTGCCCAAACCCAATAATACCAAGCGTTTTATCCTGCAATTCCATTATCGGTTTAAGATGATAGCTGAAATCTTTGCTTTTAATCCAATCTCCTTTACGCACACTTTCCGCGTACAACGCAGTGTGATTAGTTAGTTCCAATATAAAGGCAAAAGTAAGTTGTGCTACCGAAGCCGTGCTGTATGATGGAACATTTGTTACAATTATATTTCGTGTATGCGTAGCTGTTATGTCAACGATATTATAACCGGTGGCCATTACGCCAATGTATTTCAGTTTG
>JBDTJV010000172.1:0-5859 GCA_039935675.1 Ginsengibacter sp.
TGGTTTCTATTCCAACGAATGTTTCGGTAGTGAGGGACGATTCCCAGGATCTTGTTTTTAAAACCAAGCGTGAAAAATATAAATCAGTTATTGACGAAGTAGAAAAAATGACTACTGCCGGAAGACCGATTCTTGTAGGTACTACCTCTGTGGAAGTGAGTGAATTATTGAGCAGGATGATGAAGCAGAAAGGCATTGCTCATAATGTATTGAATGCAAAACAACATGCCAAAGAAGCACAGGTTGTTGCAGAAGCAGGATTAGCAGGCGCAGTTACCATCGCGACCAACATGGCCGGTCGTGGTACAGATATTAAACTTGGGCCCGGTGTAAAAGAAGCGGGAGGACTGGCAATATTAGGAACCGAAAGGCATGAAAGCCGTCGTGTAGACCGTCAGTTGCGTGGTCGTGCCGGAAGGCAGGGAGATCCAGGTTCTTCCAAATTTTTTGTTTCGCTGGAAGATGACCTGATGCGCATGTTTGGTAGTGAAAGAATTGCTTCACTAATGGATAGAATGGGTTACAAAGAAGGAGAAGTGATCCAGCATAAAATGATCTCCAACAGTATAGAAAGAGCTCAGAAAAAAGTAGAAGAAAATAACTTTGGCATTCGTAAAAGATTGCTGGAATACGATGACGTTATGAATAAACAGCGTACTGTGATTTATGGCAAACGTAATCACGCTTTGTTTGGAGAAAGGCTTGCACTTGATTTAGATAATGCATTTTATTCCGTCGCAGAAGGAATCATCAATTCATTTAAAGAAATCAATAACCATGATGAATTCAAACTTGCGGTTATTATGAACTTTGGAATTGATACCACAATCACTGCAGACGAATTGGACAAAGAAGACTTGAATGAATTAGCCAACAAATTGTATTACGAAGCGAAAGATCATTACAATTACAAGAATAAATTGATGAATGAGCAAACGCTTCCTGTAATCAAGAATATTCGCAAGGAACAGGGTAATCATATCATCAACGTAGCGGTTCCATTTACAGATGGCAAAAAAGCCATGCAGGCGATTGCCAATCTCGATAAAACAATAGAAACGCAAGGATCAGAGCTTACTAATGCGTTGGAACGCAATATCACACTTGCTTTGATCGATGATGCGTGGAAAGAACATTTACGCGCCATGGACGATCTCAGGCAAAGTGTACAAACTGCCGGATATGAACAAAAAGACCCGTTGGTTATTTATAAGATAGAAGCTTTTGGTGCTTTTAAGCAAATGGACGACGAGGTAAATAAAGATATTGTAAGTTTCCTGGCGCATTGCAGCATCCCGGTAGAACAAAACCAGTCAACCAGGATAACTGAAGAAAGAAGAAGAAAGACCGACATGAGTAAGATGCGCCAGCGTAAAGCAGAATTTGCCGGAGCCGCTTCAGGCGCAGCTGAACCTGAGTATATGTCTGGCGAAAATGAGTACATCGATCCTTCAGAAAATAACAAACAGGAACCCGTGAAAGTGGGTCCAAAAATCGGAAGAAATGATCCTTGCCCGTGTGGAAGTGGTAAGAAATACAAACAGTGTCATGGAAGAGGGGAAGTTTAAATTTTGATAGGAACACTTTAAATACTTTTTGGTAATATTTTGAACCTAGAAATTAGTCTGAACTTCTTTAATATTATCTATGACTAAGGCACCTTTTTAAAAGTATTAATCTTTCAAGATTCTAGTAAATAAACAAATACCTGTTCTTTTCATTTTGTAAATGATCTGACATGCAAATAATTTTGTCATTTGCATGTAATGCAATAAAGCGCTGCATTCTACGTTTCATTCCCCCAAAATCAGTTAATTTTATTTTTTAAAATAAAGCTGCTTGAAACCTGGAAAGCTCTTTTTCTTTATTCTGTTTTTATTAATCACTATTGATGGTTTTTCCCAACAAAATCCGGAGGCGCTGTCTAACCTCAGAACTAAGAAAATATCCACCAAAATAAATCCAATCGTATTAGACAGCAATAGTATTGTTCCCAATACTTTTACGGTTACCGGAATTACACCGGAAAGTTATCACTTGGATGCTGTGAATGCCACGTTACTATGGAATGCTAAACATTTGCCGGATAGTGTTTTTATTTCTTACCGCGTTTTTCCTTATAAATTAAATGCAATAACGCAGCGTTTTAACTACGACAGCATTCGTTTTAATTTTGCAATGGAAAAGCCCTACACTTTAAAAAATACCCAGCTCCAAAGCAAAATAATAGATTTCGGAAATATAAATTACAATGGAAGTTTTGGCCGCGGAATTACAATAGGCAATAACCAGGACGCTGTTGTAAATTCAACTTTAAATCTACAGCTAAATGGTTTTATTGGCGATAGCCTGGAATTAACTGCTGCGATCAGCGACAATAATATTCCTATACAGCCTGAAGGAAACACGCAGAATATCCGTGACTTCGACCGCATTTTTATGCAAATAAAAAAACATGGCTGGCAGGCAAATTTCGGTGACATTGATATCAGGCAAACACAGAATTATTTTCTCGATTTTTCCAAAAGATTACAAGGTGCTTCTTTCCAAACGGATAACAGGATAGGTAGAAATGTTACCAACACTTTTTTAGCCAGTGGCGCTATTACGAAAGGCAATTTCATGAAAGACATTCTTACTCCTATCGAAGGAAACCAAGGACCTTACAAGCTTTACGGAGCAAACAATGAATTATATTTTGCTGTGCTGGCCGGTACAGAAAAAGTTTTCCTGGATGGCGAATTATTGACCCGGGGCGAAGACAGAGATTATATTATTGATTACAATACAGCCGAACTAACGTTTACGGTTAAACGTTTAATTACAAAAGACAGCAGGATACAGGTGGAGTTTCAGTATTCCGATCAGAATTACTTAAACTCTTTGATCTACGCGACCGACCAGCTCAATATCAATAACAAATTAAAAGTAAGCTTTGGGGCTTATTCAAATGCTGATGCGAAAAATTCTTCAATCAACCAAACCCTGACTACTCAACAAAAACAATTTTTGTCTCAAATAGGAAACAACATTGACAGCGCTACTTATCCGAATGCAATGCTGGATACTTTCGCGGTCAATAAAATTTTATATAAAAAAATTGATACAACCATTAATGGAATCCACGACACGATCTATGTGTATTCCGTCAATCAAAAAGACAGTTTATATAATCTTTCCTTTACCAATGTGGGTGTTGGAAAAGGTAAATATGTCGCTTTAAATACTGGCAATGCAAATGGCCAGGTATTCCAATATATTGCTCCATTAAACGGAGTTAATCAAGGTGACTGGGATCCGGTTGCCTTGCTCGTGCCTCCACAAAAACATGAAGTTGTCACGGCTTCTGCGCAATATTTTTTTTCAAAACATTCTTCATTAAAAGCAGAAGTAGCCTTAAGCAATTTTGATGTTAATACTTTTTCAACGAAAGACAAAGAAGACGATAATGGCCTTGCAGCAAAAGTGAATTATGCCATGGAGCAAAATGTTTTTAAAAATGTAAAACCCGGAATTCTACTGCAAACAAACGTAAATTATGAGTATGTGCAAGATAGATTTAAACCTATAGAAGTTTTGCGAAATGTAGAATTTAATCGCGATTGGAGCTTACCTTTCGATGCGCCTCCGGCAACTGAAAATCTAGTAGATGCCTCTATGCAATTAAATGATGCCCAAAACAATTTGTTGAAATACCAGTTTACCAATTATAATCGCAGCGACAATTACAACGGCGTGAGAAATTCAGTTGAAAATATGATGGAGATAAATGGTTGGCATTTCAATAATAAATTTTACATTACCAATATAAACAGCGCAATTCAATCTGGATCTTATTTACGGCCTTCTATTGATTTATACAAAATGTTTTCGGGTTTGGATGATATAAAAATAGGCGGCGGATATTCGTCAGAAAATAATCAACAACTTTCTAAAACTGCTGATACCTTAATGCCCATTAGCTTTGCATTTGACACATGGCAGGTTTATGTAAAATCATCTGAAAAAAAAATGAACAAATGGGGAATTACCTATTCTGAAAGAGAAGATAAAATTCCTTTTCAAAAATCATTGTTAGCACAGGATAAAAGTCAGAATGTGAATTTGATGACGGAATTAATGAGCAATGAACATCAGCAGTTCCGCATAAATGTGACCTACCGTAAATTAAATGTGATCAACCAATCCTATTCCAATGAGCAAAGTGATGAAAGCCTTTTAGGGCGGGCAGAATACTCGGTGAATGAATGGAAAGGTTTTTTGCAGGGAAGTGTTTTATATGAGTTAGGCTCCGGGCAGGAACAGAAGAATCAATATACTTACATACAAGTGCCCGCAGGCCAGGGATATTATACCTGGAATGATTATAATAAAGATGGAATACCTGAATTGAATGAATTCGAAGTAGCGATATATGATGATCAAAAAACATGGATTCGTGTTCTTACACCGACAAATGTATATGTAAAGGCCAATTATATCCAGTTCAATTATAATTTTAGCCTCAATCCTGATCTTCTCATTGGGAAAAACACTAAAAATAATCTTTTGAAATTTATTAAAAAATTCAGCACCACTTCAACTTTGCAGCTCAATAAAAAAGATCTCTCTAACGGCAATTTTGAATTCAATCCTTTTAGCAAAAACCTGGTAGATACTGCATTGATTTCTTTAACTTCTTTTTTGAGCAACACGATTTATTTTAACAGGAAAAGTTCTGTTTGGGGAATTGACATAACTCACAGCCTTAATAATTCAAAGGCACTTTTGAGTTATGGTTTTGAAACGAATTCTTTGAGAGATCTTTCTATCAAAGGGAGATGGAATCTGAACCGTTCCATTGCTACTTCCTTCACCAATAAATACGACCGTAATCAATTGATCAACCCAACATTTGCCAACAGAAATTACCAGGTAGATGAAGTTTCCGCCGAGCCATCGGTGAGTTATATTTATAAAAGTGATTTCCGGGTAAGCCTTATCTACACGTACGATACCAAACAAAATAAAATTGGTGGATTGGAAAAAGCCCTGAACAATCAATTAGCTGCAGAAGTTAAATACAATGTGCTTTCCAACAGCACAATCAATGCAAGATTTTCTCTCAACAATATCAATTTTACTGGCGACCCTAACAGTACGGTGGGTTATATTCTACTTGACGGATTACTTCCCGGAAAAAATTATTTATGGAATTTGGATCTTACCAAACGGCTTGCAGGAAATATTGAAATGAACATTCAATATGAAGGCAGAAAACCGGGAAGTAGTTCCGTAGTGCATACAGGAAGGGTTTCTGTTAGGGCAATTTTTTAGGAAAAATTGATTCCAATTTGCTGGTAAACGAAGAAATAATGCTGGTTTTGATTTTAATGAATTGATCTGAAATATTTGCATTTTGTGGATCTTAAAAAAAAGTCCAATCAATTTTTCATAGTGTCTTTTTATGAAAATCTGTTAAGTATTTATAATTTCACGCCGCATTTTTTCTAATAATTAATGCATAATTAAAAAATTAATGCAAATTTTTAATAGATAATCAACGAGTTACAAAGGTACCTCCAAAAATTATTACTAAATTGAACCAGATTTAACTGCTTTCAGCTTACCTTCGCGATCCAAAAAAAAAGCCGGGATAGCGGCTATTAATTTCAACCGTTTTTTATGGAAAAAGTCCAATAAAAAGCAAAAAAAAGCAAAAATGAGCAAATTACATTTCACAACAAAACATGCAAACGAGGCTACCGTGCAGCGTAACTGGTACGTTGTTGATGGTACTAATCAAACCGTAGGCCGCATGTGCGCAAAGATTGCGTCTGTTCTTCGCGGGAAGAACAAAGCCTACTACACGCCGCACGT
>JBDTJV010000173.1:0-19439 GCA_039935675.1 Ginsengibacter sp.
ATCTGCAGGATCCCGATTTATTTATTGATACTAACGGTGATGCATACATGTTTTGGGGTTCTTCTAATAAATTTCCAATAAGAGGAGTAACGCTTGACAAAGAAAAGAATTTTAAGCCTTCTGATAAGGTAGATACTTTGTTCAACCTGGATGAAGCCAAACATGGCTGGGAACGTTTTGGAGAAAATAATTCTGATACGGTTTTAGGCGGGTATATTGAAGGCGCATGGCTGACAAAACACGAGGGCAAATATTATATGCAGTATGCCGCGCCGGGTACAGAATTCAATGTTTATGCCGATGGAGTTTATATTGGCGACCATCCTTTGGGACCTTATCATTATGCGCCTAACAATCCTATTTCTTTCAAACCCGGCGGATTTATGAATGGTGCAGGCCATGGAAGCACAGTAGATGGCCCACAAAATTTTTACTGGCATTTTACTACGATGGCAGTCAATGTAAATATTGGCTGGGAAAGGCGTATTGGTATGTTTCCAACTTATTTTGATAAAGATGGTTTGATGTATTGCAATACCACATTCGGGGATTATCCGCATTACGCTCCAGCGGTTGCCGGTAAGATGGGTGAATTTACCGGCTGGATGCTTCTTTCTTATAAAAAACCGGTTAAGGCATCTTCCTATATGGGAAATAATAAACCCGAAAACGTAACGGACGAAAATGTAAAAACGTTTTGGGCAGCGGAAAAAAATGATAAAGATCAATGGCTGCAAATTGACCTTTTACAGCCTTCAAAAGTATTTGCAATACAGTTAAATTATAATGATTACCACTCCAATCTTTATGGAAGAATTCCCGGACTTCATGAAAGTTATTTAATCGAAGGATCACTTGATGGAAAAAGCTGGTTAACACTCGTAGATAGGAGCGATAATTTCAAAGATGTTCCTAATGATTATGTTGAGTTATCATCGCCTCAAAGAGTTCGTTATGTTCGCTATAAAAATATTTATGTTCCTACTCCTTATTTGTCAGTTTCCGCGCTTAGGATTTTTGGAATAGGAGAGGGAAAGAAACCCGGAGTTGTGAAAAGTTTTTCAGTAAAACGAAAAGCAGACAGGCGGGATGCTGACATTAAATGGAATTCTCAACCTAATTTCCAGGGATACAATATTATTTGGGGAATAGCTCCAGGTAAGCTTTACAGTTCGTGGATGGTGTATGATAAGAATAATTTAGACATGCGAAATTTGAATTCAGATCAAACATATTACTTTTCAATAGAAGCTTTTAATGAAAATGGAGTTTCTATAAGAACACCAGTTGTTGAAATAAAATAATTCAACTAATTTTTATTTTTTTGAAATAAATTAAAAATCGTGGAAAAATATTCGTTTACTGGAAGAGCAAAAAGGCTTCTCTAAATTCAATTGCTTTTTTCCAGAGTTTACGAATTAAAAATCGTCGATATTTATTTGTTTACTGTAGAAAGATTACTCGCTTTTCTTCATATCGTTAGAAACAATCTGCCATCCATTTCCTTTTCTTTCCAGGTTAATAATTTGGCTGATCTTACTTTCATTATTCGTTCTTGTAAGTGAAGTTGCGCAGATTACAATTCTATTTTGTGAATCGGGAATATTATCAAAAACGAAATGATAAAAATGATTTCCTGATAGAATGATCTCTTTAATATTTTTCGGATCGTTGATATCAATTTTAGCTGAATCATCAAACTGATAAATTACAAAACGATTTACCAGATCATTTTTTGAATTTTCCAGGAAATACAGATCGATAGAATTAGTAAAAAAAGTCGACTTGGAACTATCAAAGGACAGAACCGGCGCTTCAGGTTTTAAAGAATCAATCCAATACATCGGAGGCGGAATGGCGGGATATTTATAATAATTATTCCTTAAAGTATCACTCCAACCATTAGGATTACTTTTGAAAGTGCTGCTGCTGAAGTAAACGCTGCCTTCTATTTGCGGGTATTGCCTTAGAAACTTAATCTGGTCCGGCAATTCATTTTTATTTTTCCATGCGTATGATTTTGATTCGAGGGCGCGATATATTCCTTGTCCGATATAAAGTTGGCGGCCATAAGTATGACGTGCCCACCAATCAGTAAGTACTTTAAAGCCAACTACCTTTTGAGCTACCTCCCAATACAATTGAGGCACAACATAATCGATCCATTTATTTTTTAACCACAATAAAATATCCGCATACAGGTCATCATAATTAGTAACACCTGCTTTTGTGTTGCTTCCTTCCGGATCCTTATCAATATTTCGCCAAACACCAAAAGGACTTATTCCAAATTGACAATATTCATTTTCATCTTTTATCGCCTGGCTTAAATGAAGGATGATGGAATCCACATTGCTCCTTCTCCAATCTGCAAGCGCCATACCTTTCCCATATTTTCTAAAGCTGGCTGTATCATTAAATTCCTTTCCTGCAATATGGTAAGGATAGAAATAATCGTCAAAATGGATCGCATCTACGTCATACCTGCTAACCACATCGCGCACAACATTTACCACAAATTTCTGGGCATCTTTATTTCCGGGATCAAAATATTTTGTATTTCCATAAGTAATGAACCATTCGGGATGAAGCTTTGTAATATGATTGGGTGAAATGGAAGATTTTCCCACGCGAAATTCAGCACGGTATGGATTCATCCATGCATGAAATTCCATTCCGCGTTTGTGCGTCTCCGTTATCATGAACTGAAGCGGATCATAATAAGGAAAAGGTGGCTTTCCCTGCTGCCCCGTCAAATACTCACTCCAGGGTTCATAATCAGAAGGATAAAATGCATCAGCTGCAGGCCTTATCTGCACTACAACTGCATTCATTCCATTTCTTTTGTGCATATCCAGCAGTTTGATGAATTCATCTTTCTGCTGTTGAGTGGATAAATTTTTTGCAGAAGGAAAATCAATATTTTCCACGGTGGCCACCCACACGCCGCGAAATTCATATTTAAATTGAGCGTTGGAATTTTGAAAAAAAATGATTGATAGAAAAACGAAGCTGAAAATTTTTTTCATAGCGGATTTAAAAATATTAAAGGCGCAAACTTACAAAGAAAAAGCTAATAGCTGAAAGCTAGATACGACTCCAACTGACCTTTCCATCTTTTTCATCTTTCATTTCAATATCTAGTTCAGTAAGTTGCTTTCTTATCTTATCAGAGGTAAAAAAATCTTTTTTTGATTTGGCTTCTTTTCGTATTTCGATCAGCAAATCCATGATGCCGTTAAATTGTGCAGAATTTTCAGCGGGATCTTTTAAACCCAAAATATCCTGGAGATAAAATTTAAATTTTTCTTTTAATTTTTGTAATGTAGTAGAAGAAATTGCATCTTCTTTTATCAAACCATCTTTTATAGAATTAATAACCGGAACAATTTCAAACATGTTGGCCATCACTTTTGCCGTGCTAAAATCATCATTAATAAACTCTTCAAATTCATCTACCAGTTTATTAATTTTTTCTTCCAGTTCATGATCTGTTGCATCTTTCGCCTGGGTTTCCGGGATTTTTTTCAAAACTTCAAAAGCTTCCATCAATCTTTTTAATCCTTTTTCTGCCGCAACCAACGCTTCACTGCTAAAATCCAAAGTGCTGCGGTAATGCGTTTGCAATATAAAAAAACGAATTACCATTGGGGAGAATCCTTTAGTAAGTAATGGATGGTCTCCGCTAAACATTTGCGTAAGCGTGATCTGGTTATTATAACTTTTGCCCATTTTTTTTCCATTCACTGTAATCATATTATTGTGCATCCAGTATTTTGCCGGAGGCGTATGATTGCAAATAGTGCTTTGGGCAATTTCACTTTCATGATGAGGAAACATAAGGTCCATTCCACCTCCATGAATATCAAAGTGAGCGCCTAAATATTTAGTGGCCATTGCAGAACATTCTATATGCCATCCCGGGAATCCATCTCCCCACGGGCTTTTCCAACGCATGATGTGTTTTGGAGGCGCAGATTTCCAGAGAGCAAAATCCGCTTTGTCTCTTTTTTCATCCTGGCCTTCCAGGTCGCGCGTGGTTTCTAAAAGATCATCCACTACACGGCCACTTAGTTTTCCGTAATCATGATTTTTGGCATATTTCTTTACATCAAAGTAAACAGAACCATTGACTTCATAAGCATAACCTGCTTCTATTAATTGTTCGATCATTCCAATCTGTTCAACAATATGTCCGGTTGCTGTGGGCTCGATATTGGGATCGAGCGTATTAAATTGTCTGAACGCCCAATGAAACAGATTGGTGTATTTATGAACCAATTCCATTGGCTCTACTTTTTCCAATAGGGCTTTTTTCGAAATCTTATCTTCAGCTTCGCGACCTTCTTCTTCAAAATGGCCTGCATCTGTAATGTTTCGAACATAACGAACTTTATATCCGAGATATAACAGGTATCTGTACACGACATCAAAAGTAATGTAAGGCCTTGCATGACCAAGATGGCTTTCACCACTTACTGTCGGTCCGCAAACATACATTCCTACATGCGGAGGATTGATAGGAATAAATTCTTCTTTTTGTTTAGATAGGGAATTAAATATTTTAAGAGCCATATTTCAGAAAGATTATTTTCATTCAATTATAGTGATACAAAAGCTAAAACGGTAAAGATATTCACCTTTTCATTCTTAAATAATAAATCAATGTTTTATTGGATTAAATCTTATGTCTGCTATAATAGGAAAATGATCGCTATAGCTGGCTTTTAACCTCGTATATTGGGTAATAGTAAACTTTTGATCTGTAAAAATATTATCAATCCTTAACGTAGGAGAAATAGAACTAAATGTGCGGGAAATGCCGGAACCTTTCTCTACAAAAGCATTCTGAAGTCCCTTGCCGATTGTTTCATAAGCATAAGAAACAGGCACATCGTTAAAATCGCCACAAACAACGAGTGGGTAGGGACTATGGTTCAATTCATCTTTTACAAAATTAGCCTGTGACGCTCTTTTTAAAATTCCCAATTTGATTTTGGAAACAATATTTTTTGATTCCTGGAGAGTTCCTTCAGAAGGTACTTTCCCACTATCGAGATATCCTAAATTGGTTCTTGAAAATTTTAAAGATTGAAGGTGAACATTAAAAATCCTGAACGTATCTTTTCCTTTAACGATATCTACAAATTGAAAAGTGGAATTATAACTGTTTGGATTATTTACCAGCGTTTGTTTGCGAATGATAGGATATTTAGAAAAAATAATAATTCCAAAATGATGATAATGATCAAAATTATCCCTTACTCCGTACGAATAAAAATAATCGGTAAATTTTAGCGCATTTTTTATATCCGGAAAATAATTAATTGCTTTTTTGTCATCCCCTGCCACCATCTCCTGGAAGCAGGCGATATCCGGATCGTATTTGTTGATCAGGTCAATCATATGCTGTTTATTTTCCGGGTGATCTTTGTAATGCAGAATATTGAATAATTCCACGTTCCAGCTCATAATACGTATATCGTTAGGTTTTTTTTGCATCGAAAATTCAGGTGAAAAGTTTAGCGGAAAAACATTTCTTGTAGCATGAAGTGAACAAAGAATTACAGCAAGGGAAATAACAGCATATACGGGGCTTTTCAGCAACCAGAATAAAATAAACAGTATCAATAAAAGCAAAAGGTAAGGGAGCAGAAGCGTGAATAAGCTTAAAAACCACCATTGCTGAGGGTTGAAATATTTTACGTTCGCGCCTGCAATAAAGAACAGGCCAGTTAAAATATTCAGGACAATAAAGATTCTTTTTGTAAATCTCCTAAAGAAGGGTTGTTGCATTGAATGCTATCCTTTTTAATGAAAATCATTGCCTAAAAATCAGTTTCGCTGGCTTTATCGAGGATCGATTTTTCTTCTTCTGACAAATGACTTAAACCTTTTTGATTGATTTTGTCGAGGATCTCGTCTATTCGCTGTTGAGTGATTACAGGCCTTTTTATAAACGGTTTTTGTCCGCCAGTATTGTAAAATACTTTTTCTTTAATTTTCTGATTGACTTCTACCGGTTTGTCTGGGTTAAACAGGTTAAGGAACCAATTGTATAACTGGTTCATCCACAAACTCCAATCATATCCTTTTCTCATGCTTACCACAAATAAAAATCCAACGAGCCCACCACCAAGATGTGCGAAATGTTCTGCTAAGCCGCCACTACCTGCAAAATCAATTATGACATATAAAACCGTGAGAACCCATAAAGGGATTCCTCCGTTCAGCATTTTAAATAAACGGTAATCCGGAGCCAGCGTGGTCGTAGCCACTGCAATTGCCATTATAGCCGCGTTACCGCCGTACATAAAAGAATAATCAACCTGACCCCTTAATTCTGGAGATATATAACTGGTTGCAAGAAAAACAATTGCTCCTGCGATACCTCCGTAAATGTAAATGGGAATTATTTTTGAATTACCTGAAAGGTCCTGGAAAATAGACCCGAAAACCCAAAGCCAAAGCAACGTGATCAATGTATAAATAACCCCCACATGAATAAACATGTAAGTAAAAAAGGTCCACGGTTTAGTTGCCAATGAGGATAATTTTGCAGGCACTATGAACCATCTCAAGATCTCATATTCAAAGGCAGTTTCAGAGGATTTAGTGATGTAATAGATAACCTGGATAAGCCCAAAAGAAACAAACAGTAATGCATTAATACCAACCAGTGCCATTAAAGCATTATTGTCATCACCAAGGGTTATTTTTTTCCACCTACGGTCTATATATCTATCTGATTCACCCATCTTTTCTAAAAAATTTGTCTGTAAAATTACCAAATTGGCTTCATTTACAGCAACGAAAAAAAATTATTTTTAATAATTTCTTGAGCTCGATTTTTTCCAGATAATACAAAGAATAAGTCCCATTGCCAAACCACCAAGGTGGGCAAAGTGAGCCACATTTCCCCCAAAACCTGAGAATTGGCCAAAAAGGTCAAAGGCGGCATAAAAAACGGCTAGCCATTTTGCTTTGATTGGGAACGGGATAGGCAAAATATAAAACTGGATGTTTGGAAATGTATAAGCGAAACCCCCGACTAAACCCATAATGGCTCCTGATGCGCCAATAGCGAAGCCCACAGGCACGAGGAATAATTCTGCCACCCCGGAAGCAAGCCCGCAAATGAAATAAAATATTAAAAACTTTTTCGGTCCCCAAAGCTTTTCCAACGAAGATCCAAATAACCAAAGCGCATACATGTTAAAAAGGATATGGAGAAAACCGCCATGGGCAAACATGTGGGTAACCAATTGGTAAGGTTTGAAAAGCCCTGTGTCGATTGACCATAATCCAATCCTGCTCGTAAGCCATCCAAAACTCGTTCCACCTGTTACATCAAGGCCCGTTTTGTCAAATGCCAATTGTGCTACAAATACAATTGCATTAATGATAATAAGATTCAAAACAACCGGTGTTGAAGATCTGGAAGGCCGGTAACTATTATACGCCATTAATAAAATTTTAGGGTGCAATTTCGGTAATTGTTATCGGAAATCGAATATTATAAGCTCAACTTAACAAAAAGAGCCAAAAAGGAAACTGCTGGGATATTTTATTATTTGATTGTAAATAGATAGTAAACAAATAAAAAAGCCGGATTCTTATTTTGGCATTTTATTTTTAATACCTGCCTGAAATTATTGCATGGCTTCCTGTAGAGTAAAGATGAATATGGATTGGGCTTTTTATCTGCGATATTATCCCAAGAATATTTTTATAAGAAAGTTTTCCTTCGCAAAAAATAATTTCCAGTAAATCTGAGGGTTTCCTAAAGTTTTCAATACGATTTAAAATATCTATACTGTTCACTTTATTATTACAGTCGAGGCAGATGACATGAAGTTTTCCACGTTTATTCTCCTCAATTTCCAAAAGTTTTTTCGCTTGCTCTATTTCTTCTTCGGTTCCGACTATACAAAATTGAGCGAGTTTTTTTTTGAAAATGCGAATTCTGGTTACGAATTTCAGGAATTTTCCCGTTGCAGATAATCCGGCACGCATGAATATTGCCATTTGAATAAAAAAATTAAAGAGCCCTGCACTTTTGCCACCATAATGTTTTTTGGCAAAGATGCTCATTGCTTTATAAAACATTTTGACATAATTGAGGGATCCTTTTTTAGTGCTTTCTCCTTTGAAGTGAAGGATGGTGCTTTCTGCGAAATAGTAATTAGAAAAACCTGCTTTTTGAATTCGAAAGCTGAGGTCAATATCTTCGCCATACATAAAAAATTGCTCATCAAAACCTCCGGTAATATCCAGGATCTTTTTTGGGATCATCATAAAAGCCCCGGCGAGAACATCCACGGGATGATTGTGATTATTATCAAGGTTGCCAAGATGGTATTTTGCGAAAATTGCTGAATGCGGAAATAGTTTTGCCATTCCGGTAACTTTAAAAAAGGAGGTAACAGGAGAAGGGAATGCACGTTTACTTTCTTTCAAAAACGCTCCTGAGCCATTCAACATTTTTATTCCCAGCGCTGTATTATTTTTTTTTGAACGGATGAATGAAATGCATTTCGTAAAGCAATCTTCCGGCACAATTGTATCAGGATTTAGAAATAAAATGTATTGCCCTTTTGCCAGTTTCAAAGCCTGGTTATTGGCTTTGGCAAAACCGTTATTGCTATCATTCCATATAAAATTGACCTGCGAAAACCTGTTTTGAAAGAAATCAAAACTGCCATCATCAGAAGAATTATCAACTACTAATATTTCCCCATCGATATCTTTAAGTGCCTTCTTTACGGAAAAAAGGCACTGTTCCAAAAAATATTTGACGTTGTAATTAATAATGATAATGGAAAGTTGCAATTGGTTTTAGGTTAATTGATTAAATGGTTAAATTAATTCAGGTAAAGAGTTTAGAAAAGCAATTTAGAAACATTAATGCAATGCAACAATATAACAATGAAACAATAAAACAATGAGCAATAAAAACAATTTCTCAATTTTATCAATCCAATAAATTGCTTAATCTTGCAAAATGCATAAAGAAATATTAATAGAAGCCACAAAAGCTGGCGCAAACGAATTGCAAAAATTTTTCAATAAAAAATTTACCATCAGTCACAAAGAGGGAATTAATAATTTGGTGACGGAGGCGGATTTTGCAGCTGATAAAGCTATAAAGAAAGTGATTAAAGATGCCTTTCCTGATCATGGAATTGTGAGTGAAGAAAGTGATGAAAAGGTTTCTGACAGTGATTATCGTTGGATCATAGATCCGATAGACGGAACTGTCAACTTTGCCAATGGAATTCCAATCTGCTGTGTAAGCGTCGGGCTGGAATACCAGGGCAATATGTTGATGGGCGCGGTTTATAATCCTAACATGAACGAATTTTACCTTGCTGAAAAAGGAAAAGGAGCTACTCTAAATGACCATAAAATTTCCGTAAGCAATAAAGAAGAAGTTACCAGGAGCTGTCTTGTTACCGGTTTTCCGTATAATTATTTAGACCAGGAAAACGGTCCCCTGGAAGTATTTGAAAAATTAATAAAAAAAGGAATTCCCGTAAGAAGGTTGGGAAGTGCGGCTATTGATCTTTGCTGGGTCGCTGCAGGCCGTTTCGATGGTTTTTATGAACATGAACTTCACGCCTGGGATAGTGCTGCCGGCTATTTAATAGTTGAAGAAGCAGGAGGAAAAGTGACCAACTTGCACGGTAAACCTTATTCCCCTTTTCAACCCGGGATTATTGCTACAAACGGGAAAATACATGATGAACTTCAAAAAATTATCGCAGGTGGCCCGGTTTCAAATCCTTAGTATACATTGATGATTTACAAAGCTCATTAATTAAAGTGTCCTTGTTTTTTAAATTAAATTTGCATTTTACAATAAAATAGAATTAATGAATAAAACTCCTTTTACTGACAAGCATATTGCCTTAGGAGCAAAAATGGCTGAGTTTGCGGGTTTCAATATGCCGATCAGTTATTCAGGAATTAACGATGAACATTTGACTGTAAGAAGAAATGCAGGAGTTTTTGATGTAAGTCACATGGGTGAATTTATTTTAAAAGGAGACAAAGCATTAGCCCTGATACAACGGGTGACCAGCAATGATGCATCAAAAATAACTGCAGGTAAGGCGCAATACAGTTGCCTTCCTAATGAAAATGGAGGCATTGTAGATGACCTGATCGTATACTGTATTGAGGAAAATAAATCATATATGCTCGTTGTGAATGCGTCCAATATTGAAAAAGATTGGAACTGGATTTCGCAACATAATACGGACAAGGTAGAAATGCATAACATTTCCGATAAAACCTGTCTTTTGGCCATCCAGGGCCCAAACGCTACTAAAATCCTGCAACCATTAACTGACGTGGATATTTTGAACATGAAATATTACACTTTTGTAAAAGGAAAATTCGCCGGCGTGGAGAATGTGCTGATCAGTGCAACTGGCTACACAGGTTCAGGTGGAATAGAAATTTATTTTGAAGACAAAGACGATAATGCAAACATAATCTGGGATACCATTTTTGACGCTGGCGCTTCACATGGATTAAAGCCAATAGGCCTGGCTGCACGTGATACTTTAAGGCTTGAAATGGGCTATAGTTTGTATGGAAACGATATTGATGACACTACTTCTCCATTAGAAGCAGGTTTGGGCTGGATTACTAAATTTTCAAAGGAATTTACCGCAAAGGGCATTATTCAGCTACAAAAAGAACAAGGAATAAAACAAAAATTAGTTGGATTGCAGGTAATAGATAAAGGTATTCCACGACACGGTTACCTTATAGAAAATAAAGAGGGAGAAGTAATTGGCAGAGTTACCAGCGGAACTCAATCTCCTTCGTTGCAAAAACCAATTGCAATGGGGTATTTGAATACGGGTTTTTCAAAGATTGATACCGAAGTTTTTATTAAAGTAAGAGAAAAATCAGTACCAGCGAAAGTCGTAAAAATGCCGTTTGAGTAATTATATAAAAAGAAAGAAATTCTTAAAAAAATGACAGCAGGGAAAAGTAAAACTCCTACTTTAAATACGGTATTATCTCCATCACTTTTAAAGTTATATGACCTCTCAAATAGTACAGTTGTCATCATTGACATTTTAAGAGCGACTTCAACAATTGCCTCCGCTTTATTTAATGGCGCTAAATCTGTCATTCCCGTAGATAGCGTAGCGGGGTGTATTAAACTTGGCAAACAGATGGAAGTAATCACCGCGGGGGAAAGAGACGGCAAAATTGCCGAAGGTTTGCAATACGGAAATACCCCTTTACAATATACGGTTGATTTTATCAAAGGAAAAACGCTTGTACTTACCACAACCAACGGAACAAAGCTTTTACATTTGGCGTTGGCAGCGAATGCTCAATCTATTATTACAGGATCTTTTTGTAACATTTCCGCAGTTTGCGATTTTCTTCTAAAACAAAACTCAAATGTAATCCTCGCATGTGCGGCGTGGAAAAACAGGATAAATATTGAAGACACTTTGTTTGCCGGTGCGGTAATTAACCGGATTAAAAGCCATTTCGAATTAAACTGCGATGCTTCACAAATTGCTGAAAGCCTTTACCTGCAGGCTAACGGAGATTTATTAAATTTTATGAAAGAGAAAAATGCTTCTCATTATCACAGGCTCATGAATTTTGGTCTTGAAGAAGATATCCGTTTCTGCTTAACTCCCGATAACGCAAATATTCTGTGTTTATATTCCGGTGGGCGATTGGTTGCAGGGTAAAAAGTTTCCTTAATTTTTCATTTTAGTTGCTGTTTTTTCTAAATCAACTTCTGCCTTTTTTAATTTTTGTTTATTTTTGCAAATTGCTTTTTTCACAGATTTTGATTGAAAAAAGAGGTTGTTGAAGTATAAATACTAATTATTTGGCACTACCATATTTTATTAAATACATCTATAATTCCGGGACTGATGAGGTGATCAGGCGCGGGAAAAAAATATACTCGCAGAGATTTGTGGAACTGGTAGAGCATGACGAATTGATGCATTCTGTTCATTTTCGGGTACGTGATGATAGTTATACGACTTTTTATAAAGTAGATGTGGAGCGATACGATGATCCAAAGACATTTTCGATCCGTTGTTCCTGCCCGTATAATATGAGTGATCTATGTCGACATGAAGCTGCTGCACTAATGCAGCTGCAGGATTTAGTGGATAAAAACCTGCTTGATTCACCGCAAGGAATTCCTGTTTATAATCAAAAGCATACAGTAGTACCCCTTAAATATATAGATCTTAAAATGATCAGGATGTTGACGGGAATGCAAAATTATACAGAAGCGGAAGAAATCTTAAGAAGAAATAAATGCAATATCCTGGATGCGGCTAATGAAAAAGTGGATGCGGAATTGGAAATAGAAGAAGAGAAATTTCAAATTATTATTCAAAAAAACGAGGAACGTAATTTTGAAACCTCGTGTAATTGTAAAGATTCCGCGCATCCTTTGTGCAAACACAAAACCGCATTATTTCTTCAATTACTCAATAATTGGGGACCTCATTATTTTGACAGCATCCGCAATTGGAATAAAGAAAAAAACAAATTACTTCAGATTTACGGTTATAGCCTGGATGATGATCTGACTGGTAAATTCGAATTTATTTATAAGGAAGGAAAACCGTTTTTGAAAGTAATTGATTCTTCTATCCGCCGTGTGTCTGCTCCGCTTCCGTCGCGCTTTCAACCTGAAGTAGCCACCGAAACGGCGACTGTAGAAATGGAATCAAAACCCATACTTGTAAAGTCAAAACAATTAACACTGGTTTTTAACACCAATGAAAAATCTTTCCCTTTTGTTTCTATTGATGTGGTTCAGGGTGATTATGATGAAAGCGAACAAAAATTTACGGGCCGTGTTGAAAAATTAGATCTTGCAAAATTTGTCAATACAAATGATTTTACTGAAAAGGAAAAGCAATTGCTCCAGCAGGCAAGAAAATTGCAACCAGCGGAGATTAATAAATATTTAAACAGGAATTCCCCTTTTAGCGGATTTTGGGAAAATATCATTCATGATCAAAATGAAGAATTGCCCCAGGAAACAAAGATCCTGATTGCCGAATTTATACATCCGAAGCTAAAACGGATCTTTTCAGAAAATGAGGATTTGCCTGTTTTTTATCTTCCTCCCGGTAAAAGATTTACAACTCAAAACCTTGAAACGATATATTTATCGGCATCCCATCCGGTTATTGGATTCTGTGTTCAAAATTCCGAAGATGGAAAGAGAATTGACAGCCAGTTATTGCTGGAACAGGAAAAAGTGAAATTGTCTGAAAACGAATGGGAAAGTGACCTGTTATTTCTTCACAATAAAACTTTTTATTTATGGGAAAGGTCAGAACAGGTTTTGGTTTCTGAAAAATTCCGTAATTCACTCCATGTGCCAAATGAAGAGTGGCCGGCACTTTTAAAAGAACTGGTGCTTCCTCTTTCAAATGAATACAATGTGTCTTTTGCTTCTTCCCTGATCAGGGAAACAAAAGAAGGCCAGCCTGATACAAGCGTAATGCTAATAGAAAAAGGCGATTACCTTTTGTTTCAGCCCGTTTTTACTTATAAAGGTTTTAGTGTAAAACCAAATGATAAAGACATGATCATTGTGCCTGACAATGACAAAGTGCTAATGGTGAAACGCAATGTGGAAGCGGAAAAGCAATTTATATCAAAATTGGCAAGTCTTCATTCCCAGTTTGTGAGCCAGCCTCAAAATAAAAGTCTTGTTTTAAAAGGTGCTGATGTTTTAAAAAATAATTGGTTCTTCTTGTTCGTAGATGCTATGAAGGAAATGAAAGTGCCGGTTTATGGTTTTGAAGCATTGAAAAATTTCCGCTTTAATACCGCCAAACCATCAACTCACATTCACCTCAGCAGTGGTGTGGATTGGTTTGATGCCAAGGTAGAACTGGCTTTCGGGGAACAACATATTGGAATAGAAGAAATTCAAAAAGCTCTTGCGAATAAACAATCGTTTGTTCAGTTAAATGACGGAACGCTGGGAATTCTTCCGGATGAATGGATTAAAAAATATGCGTTACTTTTTAAAGTGGGCGAAGGTAGAAACAACCAGTTACGGCTTTCTAAATTTCACCTGAGTGTAATAGATGATTTGTATGACCAGCGGGATGAGCAGGAATTGTCTTTTCAATTAGATGAGAAATATGAGCGGCTGCGCAATTTTAAAAATATTCCGGAAATTCCCATTCCTGAAGAGTTGGAAAACCGTTTGAGGCCGTACCAGCTTTCGGGTTTTCATTGGTTGAATTATTTAAATACAGTCGGTTGGGGTGGAATTCTTGCTGACGATATGGGTTTGGGAAAAACAGTTCAGGCACTTTCTATGTTGCAACATTATGCAGAAGAAAATCAGCATTTAAAGGCATTAGTCGTTTGCCCCACCACATTGATCTATAATTGGGAAAACGAAATTAAAAAATTCACTCCTTCTCTCACCAGGTATATTCATCACGGCAACGCCCGTGTAAAAAGAAAGGAGGATTTCCAGGGTGAAAATATTATTATTACTACTTATGGGACCTTAAGAAGTGATGTGCAAATGCTGATGAAAATTCCTTTTGATTATGTTATATTAGATGAATCGCAGGCGATCAAAAATCCTTCGTCCAAGGTAACAAAAGCAGCCGGCCTTTTAAAAGCGAAGAACAGGGTTTGTATGAGTGGTACGCCGTTGCAGAATAATACTTTTGATATTTATGCTCAAATGAATTTTTTAAACCCCGGTTTATTGGGTAGCGTCGAGTATTTCAGAAATGAATTTTCCACTCCAATAGATAAGCTGGGAGAGCAGGAACAGAAAGATCATTTAAAGAAATTATTATTTCCATTCATTTTAAGAAGAACCAAAGAGCAGGTGGCAAAAGACCTTCCCGAAAAAACGGAAACGATACTTTTTTGCGAAATGGAAACTGCGCAAAGAAATGTTTACGATAGTTATCGAAATTCTTACCGTAACAAGATCCTGGGAGTAATCGATGAGCAGGGGGTTGGAAGATCACAGCTTACGATTTTGCAGGGTTTGATGAAATTGCGGCAGATATGTGATAGTCCCGCCATTTTGAATGAAGACGAAAAGTTTCCCAATGATTCCATCAAATTAGATGAATTAACACGTGAGATCACGGAAAATATAGGGGAACATAAAGCATTGGTATTTTCCCAGTTTCTTGGAATGCTTGCATTAATAAAACAAAAACTTATTGAAAATAATATTGAATTTGAATATTTTGACGGCAGCACTTCTTCTCCTGACCGTGAAAAAGCGATCCAGAATTTCCAGAACAACGAGCAATGTCGAGTTTTTCTTATTTCATTGAAAGCAGGAGGAGTGGGGTTAAACTTAACTGCTGCGGACTATGTTTACATTGTAGATCCCTGGTGGAATCCAGCGGTAGAGCAACAGGCCATCGACCGTACTCATCGTATCGGCCAAACAAAAAATATCTTTGCTTACAGAATGATATGCAAGGACACGATTGAGGACAAGATCTTGCAATTACAGGATCGCAAACGTATCCTTGCAAAAGAACTTATCTCTGATGATCAGACTTTTGTGAAGAGCCTGACAAAAGAAGATGTGGAATACCTTTTCAGTTAAAAGATTATGAGGTAATAAAATCTTTCAATCTCTGGAATTCCCTTTTGTTCCCGGAATCAAAAAGTTCCGCAAAATTTTTTGACAAGTGCCGGAAAAAAATAGCTAAAGCTGATTTTTTTTGGTAAACATTGTTTTTCATTTTTCCCTGGATTTTTAATTAGATTAAAAAATTTGAGGGGATAAAATAACTACAAACTTTTAAATGCTGAAATAGCAGAATTACTTTTTTATTACATACGTAATTTCCGCAGATTAGATAAAAGATTTAGTAGTAAACAAACAAATAGGAAGAATTTTGCTTTCAGTTTTAATAAATGATGGCTAAAAAATTTTTTATAAACTCATCATTTCCTTAAACTTTACGGCCTGTCTTCTGCTTACTTCAATTTTTTCTCCGCCGGTGAGATCCAACAAAAGACCTCCATTAAAATAGGGTTCTATTTTCTCTATCATGCGGAGATTGATAATATGTTTTCTGTTTGCCCTGAAAAATGATTTTTCATCCAGCCTTTCTTCCAAAGCATTTAATGATTTCAAAATGAGTGGTTTGTTGTTACCAAAAAAAACTTTTGCATAATTACCAACACTCTCAAAAAGGCGTACTTCAGATAGTTTTACAAACCAGCATCGCTCACCATCTTTCACAAAAACCTGGTCATTTTCACTTAAAATGCCTCGGTTATTGTAAGACATCAATTCTTCTTCATCCTTTTGACGAACTTTCGTGAGCGCATCAGCAAGCCTTTTGGGCTCTACTGGTTTCATCAAATAGTCCAATGCATTAACATCAAAAGCTTTTATTGCATATTCATCATAGGCGGTTACAAAAATAACATGCGGCGCTTTTTCAAGCTCTGTCAGCATGTCAAAACCGGTTTTTCCAGGCATTTGTATATCCAAAAAAATAAGATCAGGATTCAGACTTTCAATTTTTTCAATGCCTTCATTTGCATTAGCCGCTTCTCCTATTACTTCGACATCAGGAAATTCCTGTAGCATTCTCTTAAGTTCGCTCCGGGCAAGGCGTTCGTCATCTATCAAAATTACTTTTAGCATTATTTTAGTTTAAATTTGGTATTTTATAAAATAAAAATATCCATTATTTCTTTGTTTACTACATACCCCAAATCCTACATCCTCAAATCCTACATCCTATTAGTACTCCACGGGCATTACTATTTTTGATTGCACTTTACTTCCTTCTATTTCTTCCACTTTGAAATAAGCATGTCCATTACACAAAAATTTTAACCGGTCCCGGGTACTTTTGAATCCAAAACCATCCTGGGATTTCGTTTCAAGATTGCCTGAGTTCTGAACAATCAATTCAAAATCTTTATCGTTGAATCGTGAAATAATCCGGATGGTTCCCCCATTGATTCTCTTGCTGATCCCGTGTTTGATGGCATTTTCCACCAGCGTTTGCAACATCATTGGCGGTACTGCCTGTCTCAAAGTGTCTTCATCAATATCCATTTCCACTTTTAATCTTTCTTCAAAACGCATTTGTTCCAAAGCAAGATAATCCTTCACAATATCGAGTTCTTTGCTAAGAGGAACGGTTTCCATTTTTTCCACCTGCAGACTGCTCCTCAGTATGTTGGAAAGTTCGGTAATAGCGGTTCTTGCCCGTTTTGGATTTTCGTCTACGAGTGCCCGGATACTGTTTAACGAGTTGAAAATAAAATGCGGATTGATATGTGATTTGATCGTTTTTAATTCAAGATCTTTTACCGTTTTTTCCAAAGTAAGCCTGTCTAATTCATCTTTCCTGTTTCGCTCAAGGTAATGCCAGATCATATAGATTAACAGCCAAAGGGCAATCAGTATAAATGTAAAAATAATATCCCACCAAAACCGGCCGCGATGTTGCTCTTCATATTGCCATGCTCCGGAATTATCCCTATACCAACCGGTATTTTTCTTGATATTTTGTGCCGAAGAATAATTGAGTGAGTCTTTAGGGTTATTCTTATCAGCCAGATAATAGGGTGTATTCTCCAGCCCAAGTGTTTTTTCCTGTGCAATAGCAGTTTTTAGATCCTGTTTTTTTTCATATTGAACCAGCGAAGTGCCTGTAATCAAAGCCGTTGATTTAGCTCCATAATAAGCAACAAGCCCTGTCAGCATTACGCCCACAACAAAAAGAACGATGACTTTATTGGTAGGAAATTTTATCCAGCCAATTTTTTTTAATACCATTCTCAATATATGGGTAGCACCCAGGTACCAACAGAATTGAATAAATAGAATAGCAAAAAGAAGATTTTTTCTTTGGCCGGATTTCCAATAAACATCCTGCAGAAAGAAATAAAAAAACGAAAGATTTAATAAAGTCCAGCCGCCCCAGCCAAGAACCTGGCAAATCCAATAACGTATGGGTGTTTTTTGCATTTTACAAAGTTAATGGACAAATTCAGGTTTGTTATGTACGACTTGATTAGTGGTGAAAGCGTTGTTTGAAAGGCGATCCCGCTCTTTAAATATTTTCGATTTAAAAACTTTATTTTTACAACGTTGAAAAATATACATGCAAAATCAAAATTTAAATAAAGAAAAAGAAATATTATCTCCTGCAGAAAAGGAATTTGAAAATAATATTCGCCCCTCAATAATTGAAGAATTTAGCGGGCAGGCACAAATTATCGAAAATTTAAGAATTTTTATCAAAGCGGCCCGTCAACGTGAAGAAGCGTTGGATCATATTTTGTTTCACGGACCTCCGGGTCTTGGAAAAACCACTTTAAGCAGAATCGTTGCCAATGAATTAGGAGTAAATATTAAAGAAACCAGCGGTCCGGTAATTGAAAAGCCGGGCGATCTTGCCGGCTTGCTAACCAACCTGGAAGCCAATGATGTACTTTTTATCGATGAAATTCACCGGTTGAGCAATGTGGTAGAGGAATATTTATATGCGGCAATGGAAGATTACCGCATAGATATCATGATCGATACAGGCCCGAATGCAAGAAGTGTGCAGATCAATTTGAATCCTTTTACATTGATCGGTGCTACAACCCGAAGCGGTTTGCTCACAGCGCCTTTACTATCCAGGTTTGGAATTAAATCACGACTGGAATATTATGACGCTTCTACTTTACAAAAAATAATTTTGCGATCCTCTTCCATTCTTAAAACAAAAATCACTTCTGATGCGGCGACAGAAATAGCGGGAAGAAGTCGAGGCACACCAAGAATTGCCAATGGATTATTAAGACGCGTAAGAGATTTTGCGCAGGTTCTTTCTAACGGAGTGATTGATTTAAAGATTACCCAACATGCGCTGAGGGCGCTGAATGTGGACGAATACGGACTAGATGAAATGGACAACAGGATTTTGAGTACGATCATTGAAAAGTTCAAAGGCGGTCCTGTTGGAATAACTACGATTGCCACTGCTGTAGGTGAGGAAGCGGGGACATTGGAGGAAGTGTATGAGCCATTTTTGATCCAGGAAGGCTTTATTATGCGTACCTCACGTGGCAGAGAAGTAACGGAGAAAGCTTATAAACATCTTGGAAAAATCCCGCACAGAAATTTAAAAGGTCCGGAATTATTTACGTGATTACGTATTAAAAACGCTCCTAAAATACACGTGTTTAGATATCTTTTTAGTAAAAAAGGAAATAAGATTGATTTCTATTTTGCTTGTAAAATAATGATGCTAAGGATAATTTTAGCCAGGAAAAGGACTGTAAAATCGGTAATTATGATCGATATTATCAATTTCTTAAATCATCTTAAAAGTTAACTGCGCGAATTCTTCAACACTCAAAGTTTCAGCTCGCCGATCGAAAAACTTATCTTCCAG
>JBDTJV010000174.1:0-2524 GCA_039935675.1 Ginsengibacter sp.
TTGCCTAATATCGGGATGGTAAAAGTGCAGGATATTGAAAGCCGGAAAAGTCAATGGTTGAATACTTCCGACGCAATAGTCCGATACAAATACCATCAGCATTTTATTGACCAGAGTTCGGAAACAAAAAATATTTTCAAAAAAGCAGGTGCCCAATTGCTGCACATCCGCACAGATGAAGATTATGTAAAAATTCTTCAGAAATTTTTTAAAAGAAGAAAAAAAACTCACTGATCACCTTGAAGAATTGTGTTTACGATATAAAATTACTTTCAGTATTATTTGTTGGTTTACTGTTGGGTCAGCAGAATTTGTATGCTCAGTCGCCCACCATAAAGACATCAGTCGATAAGACGAATATTATTATTGGCCAGCAAATCAACTTGCATATAGAAGCCTCGATGCCTGATAATACTTATCGGTTAAGCTGGTTTTCTATTCCGGACAGTTTGAACAATTTTAAAGTGATCACCACTAATAAAATTGATTCAACTTCAGCAAACGGAAATTTGAATTTCAGTCAAAACCTATTGATTACCAGTTTCGATTCGGGAAGGCAGGTTATTCCACCGCTTACACTTAGCTTTTCCACGCTTGACAGTGATTCCAGCTTTAATATGTACACGGATTCTATCGTAGTGAACGTTGGTTATTCTCCGGCGGACAGTACGCTGCCTTTTCATGATATTAAAAACATTATTGAGGTTAAAAAATCATTTCCATGGTGGGCATGGACTTTAGTGGCATTAGGCGTTTTGTTGATAATTATCTGGGTATTTTTCCTCGCTAAGTTTTTCAAAAAGAAACCGGCAATTCCAATATTTGAATCGAAAATTTCTCCTTACGAGGAAGCGATGCAGCTTTTAAATGATCTCAAGAAAGAGCAATTGCCTGAAGACAATAAAACCAAAGAATTTTATACGCGGTTAACGGAAATATTCAAACGTTATTTATCCAGGAAAACGAACACTTACCAATTGCACCTGACTACCGAAGAACTTTTAATAGAGTTATCGGGATTAGATCTTGCAAAAGAAAAATTAGCTGCTTTTGCAAGTTGCCTGAGAATGGGAAATGCAGTAAAATTTGCCAAGTATGTGCCTCCTGCTTATGAAAATGAAAAAAGCTTTGAAGAAACAAAAAATATGATTGAAGAAATAAATAGCATCGAAAATAAAAAGCCAAAAGATGGTATTTGATTATTTTTCCGATATTACTTTTGGGCAACCCTGGTTGCTGCTGCTTTTTCTCATTATCCCTTTCCTGGTATGGTGGAAATTTACCAAAGGCAGGAAACAGGTAGCGGCGATAAGCGTTTCTTCGACAAAGGGATTAGCCGGTTCAAAATCCTGGAAAAATGCTATTCAGCAATTTCCATTTGTCCTTAGAATTCTTGCATTGAGCTGCATCATCATTGCACTGGCCAGGCCCCAGACAAAATACGAGGAAACACAAACCGAAGGGCAGGGAATTGATATAATTCTTGCAATAGATGTCAGTGGAAGTATGACTGCACAAGACTTTCAACCAAACAGGATGGAAGCTGCCAAAAAAGTAGCTGAAGATTTTGTGGATAGTCGTCCTTCTGACAGGATTGGTGTAGTGATCTTTGCAGGCGAAAGCTTTACACAATGCCCTTTAACAACGGACCATTATGTTTTAAAAACGCAGATCGAACAAATAAGAAATGGTCTTCTTGAAGATGGCACAGCAATAGGATCAGGGTTGGCAACCAGCGTCGATCGTTTGAGAAATAGTAAAGCAAAAAGTAAAGTGATTATTCTGCTTACCGATGGAATAAACAATGGCGGATTAATAGATCCTTCGACCGCTTTGGAAATTGCGAAAACATTTCATGTAAAGGTTTATACGATTGGCGTTGGCACTGATGGTTATGCCCCAACTCCTGTAAGTACGCCGATGGGAATTGTTATGCAAAATCAAAAAGTTTCTATTGATGAAACGCTTTTGAAAAATATTGCCCAGCAAACCGGTGGTAAATATTTTAGGGCAACGGATAACTCAAGCCTCCAGAATATTTACAAAGAAATTGATAAGATGGAAAAATCAAAAGTAGAGATCACTACTTTTCATCGTTATACCGAAAAATTTTATCCCTTCATTTTCGCCGCAATGGCCTTACTTTTATTGGAAATTACTTTGAGATACACTTTGTTTAAAAAATTTCCTTAATTAGCTAATTAGCTAATTAGCCAATCAGCTAATTAAATCTCATGCAAGCATTAGTTTATAAATCTACAGGAAGCTGGTATTTGGTGAAGAATGAAACAGGAGAAGAATTTAAGGCCCGTGTAAAAGGAAAATTTAAAATAGATAACATCACTTCTACTAATCCGATCGCTGTTGGGGATTGGGTAGATATTGATAAAGAAGATGGCGAAGAATCTATAGTCATTACCAAAATCCATGACCGCCAAAATTATATTACCAGGCAATCGCCTCATAACAAAAACATGCATCACATAGTGGCCGCCAATCTCGATCAGAGTATTTTGCTGGCCAC
>JBDTJV010000175.1:0-3473 GCA_039935675.1 Ginsengibacter sp.
AGGAAGGAGAAAAATTACTAAAGGACAAAGTAAAAGCAGAAATGCACCAGGCAGTGGTGGAAGTTGGTACGGACATTTGTCAGAATATTGATGAAGCTTTTATGGACGTTGCTAATTTGCGCAGAACGATCAGTGGCATAGCTGAAGGTATTGGCTTATCAGTTGGTGCATCCGGGACTCATCCTTTCAGTCATTGGGAAAAGCAGCTCATCACTAACCACGCCCGGTATAATCAAATAGTAAATGAATTGCAGGAGGCGGCCAGGAGTAATTTAATTTTTGGTTTACATGTGCATGTTGGGATGGAAACCCGCGAAATGGCTATTCATATTGCCAATTCTGCGCGGTACTTTTTGCCACATATTTTTGCGTTAAGTACAAATTCTCCTTTTTGGGAAGGAAGATTTACGGGTTATAAAAGTTACCGTACCAAGATATTTGACAAGTTTCCGCGGACAGGAATTCCTGATTATTTTGATAGCATTGAAACCTATGATAATTATATCAAAATCCTGGTAAAAACCAATTGTATCGACAATGCAAAAAAGATCTGGTGGGATTTGCGCGTACATCCTTTTTTTAATACGGTGGAATTCAGGATTTGCGACGTGCCAATGACAGTTCAGGAAACCATTACTATTGCTGCATTATTCCAGGGAATCTGTGCTAAATTATATAAGTTGAGGATGAAGAATCTCAATTTTATTATTTATCCACGCATGCTGATAAATGAAAATAAATGGCGGGCAAGTCGTTACGGAGTTGAAGGAAGTATGATTGATTTTGGCAAAGAAAGCGAAGTGAATACTCGTGTGCTCATTCTTGAACTGCTTGATTTTATCGACGACGTTACTGGTCCGCTCGGCATCAGGAATACGGTTAATTATGTACATAAAATACTGGAAGAAGGCACTGGCGCAGACAGGCAGTTAAAAGTTTTTAATGAAACCCAAAGCCTGGAAGCAGTAACGGATTATATAAAAGAACAATTTTTATACGGGTTGTAAATCCATTTCTTCCTGAGATTAAGAATAGGTTTTATTTGTTCGTTTACTAAACGAATCTCAATTTAATTTGTATAATTCTTCCTGGATAGATAATGCATTAGCCACGTTTTACTATATATCCATCTTTGAAACTAACAGAATATTTCTTCTACCTTATGAAATAGATGCCGTTCCAAATTTATTTATCCGATACTCATCCTCCATTTTTCAAATTCAATCGTACATTGCATATGTATGAAATATTACATCATGGCTGGTGAAGCTTCCGGCGATCTTCATGGAAGTAACCTCATAAAACAGATTAAAATACTGGATTCAAATGCCAAAATTCGTTTTTGGGGAGGAGACAAAATGGAAGCTACAGGAGCCGTGCTGGTAAAGCATTATAAAGACCTGGCTTTTATGGGATTTGCCGAAGTCATAAAAAACCTTCCTGCTATTTTAAGGAATATTAAATTTTGCAAAAATGATATTACTGCTTTTCAACCTGACGTCATCATATTTATAGACTATCCCGGATTTAATTTGCGCATGGCCAAGTGGGCCAAAGAAAATAAATACAAAACGGTTTTTTATATTTCTCCGCAGGTATGGGCCTGGAAAGAAAGCAGGATTAAAAATATCAAAAAGTATATTGACAAAATGCTTGTCATTCTTCCATTTGAAAAAGATTTCTATAAAAAATGGAATTATGAAGTGGAATATGTGGGCCATCCTTTGGCCGATGTAATTGAAAAATTTAAAAATGATCATCCCGAAATAAAAGTATCCGATAAAACAATTGCATTATTGCCTGGAAGCCGCAAACAAGAGATAAACGCGAAACTTCCCATAATGCTGGAAGCCTCTAAAAATTTTCCTGATTACCAGTTTATTATTGCCAAAGCGCCTTCTGTTGAAGATGAATTTTATAACGGATTTATTGAAAATTATAAAAATGTCCATGCTGTTGCCGACGAAACTTATGAGCTACTGATGAAGTCTGTGGCGGCTTTGGTCACTTCCGGAACTGCCACTTTAGAAACGGCTTTATTCGGTGTGCCGGAAATTGTTTGTTACAAGGCAGGTAATATTTCTTACCAAATTGCAAAGCGGCTGGTGAAATTAAAATTCATTTGTCTTGTCAATTTGATAATGGATAGAGAAGTAGTAAAAGAATTAATTCAGAATGATTTGACACCTGGAAAAATTACCTCCGAATTAAAAAAGATTTTGCTGGATAGTGACAAAAGAGAAAAATTGAAAGAAGATTATTCTCAATTAAAACAATTGCTTTCGGAAGGTGGAAATGCTTCTAAGAATGCAGCCGAAAGCATTTTTAAATTCGCGAATGAATAATTCGCGAATATTAAATTTAAATGTTGATTTAAGTATTTCCCGGAAGGAAAATTTGATTCGTTTAATTCCTGATAGTTGTATTTTGTATTAGCAAAAATTTTTTCACCTTGAAGCAAACGAATACACTCATTATCGGTTCCAGTGTTTCGGGATTGGCATGTGCCGCTTCTTTGCAAAAGCAAAATATCAACTACATCATTATTGATAAACAAAACCTGCTGGCATGGCCCTGGCGTAATCATTACGATCGCCTCCATTTACACACCAGCAAAAGATTTTCAAGTTTGCCTTACAGAAAGTTTGAAATCAATATTCCGCGTTATCCTTCGCGGCAACAGGTAATTGATTATTTAGAAAACTATAAAAAGACATTTAATATTAATCCTGTTTTTAATACCGTAGCTATTTCCATAAAAAAAGAAAACGATTACTGGATTACTGAAACAAACAATGGCACCTTCCAATCAAAATATGTAATCATGGCAACCGGAGCTTATGGCCAACCGAGGTCCATCAACTTTAAGGGAAAGGAAACATTTACCGGGAAGATTATTCACAGCTGCGAATACAAATCAGGTGAACAATTTAAAGGACAAAAAGTTTTGGTCGTTGGTTTTGGAAATTCCGCCTGCGAAATTGCACTGGATTTATTTGAACAGGGTGCGAAACCTTCCATGTCGGTCCGCTCTCCGGTGAATGTAATTCCGCGCGATGTATTTGGAATTCCGGTTTTGGAATTGAGTTTATTGATAAGAAAGATTTCGCCACGGATTGCCGATTTTTTAATCGCTCCGCTAATGAATTGGCTGGTTGGTGATCTGAAAAAGATCGGCCTCAAAAAATTACGTTATGGCCCGCTCGAAGAAATTCGCAGAGAGGGAAAAATTCCAGTACTGGATATCGGAACTATCAGGCATATACGAAATGGGCACATAAAAATTTACGATGATATTGAATTAATCAAACAAAAAACTGTCTTTTTTAAGAATGGAAATAAAGAAAACTTTGATGCAATTGTTGCCGCTATAGGATATGACAGGAATTATGATCAAATTGTTGAAGTTGGAAAAGAACGATTCGAAGATTTGAATGTATGTGTTGATAAGCAAAAATATTTTGGAAAAGATG
>JBDTJV010000176.1:0-7016 GCA_039935675.1 Ginsengibacter sp.
CGAGGTTCTCGTTACAAATGGACGGATTTATACGGTTTGGGGATTTCTTAAAGCTCTTAATCCGTTAGTTTGTACTTCTATAGTACCATCAAAAGTATATTTTCCCAATCGGTTAATGTGTTCAAAAGGCGCAGGGGATATGCGTTTTAAATCTTCATCGTTCACCTGTATACCTTCGTCTTTGAGCTGCTGAATAATTTGTTGGATATAAATAGTATTCCAAACAATAATGATATTGGTGGCAAGTTTAGGCTCTTGGCAGTAATTTGCTGTTCCTGCTCTTGTTTTCTACGAATGATTCCATCGCCGCCAAACCATAAATAGACTCGCAGGTTGTGTAATTGTTCTCCTTTATTTAGCTGCGCATTGATTTTATGTCTCAAAGGTAATTCCAACAGGTATTTACAGATAAAAATGGTCTTGATAAGCTGCCCATAGGATTGTAAAACATACATTAAATTGTTTTGTCTCGGATAGGATTGCAGCTTGCTAATCAAAAGAGAGGCCGTTACTGTACCGGTTTGAAGCGATGCGGCTATGCGTCTTAATTCATCTGCCTATTTTTTAAGATATTCAATATTTACCATTCTGGTAAATTTTAGCTGTGGATAGTCCAGTTCCATTCCTTTTAATTTGCAAAGCCTTTGGTCTTTAATATCACGCAGGCGTGGGGCGAATGATATATTGACCAGGTCAAACAAGGCAAATATTAAATCGGAATATCCGTGTGTATCGGTGGTGTGTTCTAATATTTCCAGGTCGGTTTCGTTGGTCAGTATTTCATCAAGTACATAGGTGGCATCGCGTTCTGTGGCGCTGATGACTTTCGTACCATATTGCGAATATTGGTCAGAAGTATGGGTGTAGAATGTAACGCCCTTTCCATAACCAAAATATTTCGGCAGCGATTGGGCATTGCGGATTTTGCCGCTTGTAGGAAATCGCTGTCCATCAGAGGAAGACAAAGTGCCGCCACCCCAATAGTCTGTGATCCATTGTTTGTGATGAAAGTTAACTAATACATTGTTAGCGCTTGCCAGATTTTCATCTGAAAAATAATTATTTGCCACCCACCAAAGTGACTGGTATTCTAATCCGGATGAACGAGCTATATCGGCTAAAGTGAGGTTACAAGCCTTACCGAATAAAGCGGCATAACGCAATGCATCATGATTCTGCCCTCTGGCACTAGAACCTTCCCGAAGTTCTCCGCAATAGTTTACCCATGTATCTACTTCTCTTATTATTTCTACTATACCAACTTGCGGAAGCCGCTGATTAATTTGTTCCTGCAGTAGTTTTACTGATAGCGGAACATCTTCTCCTTCAATCCTTGGAACAACCAAAATTCCCTCTTCCAATCTAATCTCTGCGCCCTGAATCAATAGTTTTGATAAGGGGGCAAGCAACAATGATAATTGTTCAACCCGTTGATCGATACGCGC
Organism: Ginsengibacter sp.; assembly: GCA_039935675.1. Taxonomy (GTDB): domain Bacteria; phylum Bacteroidota; class Bacteroidia; order Chitinophagales; family Chitinophagaceae; genus Ginsengibacter. Next base: position 1,446 of record JBDTJV010000176.1, read on the forward strand.
TATAATATTTACTCCGCCCAATTCCTGGCAAATAGTATCCCCAGCCTGCCGCCAATATTTTGGGGATATTAAAAAACTATTGAAGTCTACGAATTTTCTGGATAGCTTTACAAATACATCGCCCGAAAGTAACCGATCCTTTAGTGTTGATAGTACACAAAGTTCGTAGGCTTGCTGTTGGTTACCGGTCATAACTTTTTCCCATGAAGGTGTGATAAAGTTACGCGGAGCAGATTCAGGCAGTTTTCTTTTCTGTCCACTTTGTAGCTGTGTAATAAGGTCTAAAGCCTCTCCGAAATTATCTTTGGAAAAGGCGATATCAAAATCCAATACCGATAATAGATTAGGGGTAAAATGCCTGAACCTCGCGTATTGGCGAAGCAAATAAAATTGGGGTGCCTGAGTAATGGATTTGCTCGTTTTTGAAACCGTATCCAATGCCTCAACCAACGATTGTTTCGGCTGGCTATCAAAAATAACTTTTCGCAGAATTCTATCTGGAATTGTTTCGTCCGTTACTAATTCAATGGCCTTTGCCATTGTCTGTACAGCGGCATCTTGTAACTTAATAATGATAAGACGATCTGCTTCTAATGCTTTTTTTGCTTCTGCAAACATGTGTTGCCAATAACCATTATACATTACTACAATACTGTCAGTTGTGTCCAATAATGTTTCCCATAAAAAGCAAACCAATAATGGATACCTTCTTATAGTACTAATTCGCTGCAAATATGAATTGGTGTTATTTCTGACAATACCCGCTAACCGCTTTCTTCGATTGGCTGATAGCATGGACAGATCCCAAAGGGAAACACCCATCTGTTTTAGAAACTTGATTTTATCAAGGGTTTCGTTAATGATTTTTGCTGTGTTGGCAACCGGTGGCGAACACAGCCAATGATGTCGCGTCCATTTTTCCGTAGGCCCTGTTTCTAATAATCCATCTAATTTTTTGAACAATGTTTCATTCCATAAAAATGATAACCGCCGGTAAGTCTCTTCATGCAGCAGATCGCCAATACTACCCACCATTCTTTCCAGCGAGCCGATAGCCGGACGAAGAACTTTATCCTGATACAGCCCGTTCACAAAACTTTTCAAGCAGCCACCGTGCATTGTCATGCTCCATCCCACGCCCGACAAGCCAATTTTCATATAGCGGTTCATCCATAGGCAGCCATTTTCGAAAACCAAGATGGCGAAGTATTTGCTGAAGATGAAACGAACGGGTAGGTTGTCTTTTGCCATATTTCTCCAATCCAATTACTTGATTTTGTGGTAACTTTAATTCCTTAAAAATAAAATGAAGCAGATCATTGCTTACTTGTTGTGCCCACCCTTCCGGCAGGTAACCGGAAAAACGAATAATACCTATTTGCAAAGCAACAGCTATGCGATTACCATTTCCATGAAAGGCTTCAATAAAATTAATATCCTTCTGCGTTAAATAGAAAAACTGCTGCAAATCCGCTTCTCCAATAATTGGTATTTGGCTATACCGGGTGCGTTCACCCTCTGTCAGAATAGTACCTGGCATATTTTCTCATTTTACCAATGTACAAAAACGTCCGTTTTTATACATAACCGTCATTTTGAATATTTTGCTAAAATTAGTTATTTATCTTGCCATGTAATCAATCAAAATGTATTATTTTAGCAATTATTAAGTTTTGTAAACAAATGGTACAATTAGGTTATGCAAGGGTCTCTACTTTTGAGCAAAATTTAGATTTGCAGGTAGATGCGCTGAAACAGCAAGAGTGTAAACGAATTTTTTCCGATAAAGTATCGGGGGTGAAATCGAACAAACCCCAGTTTGAAAAGCTGTTGGAATATGCCCGTCCGGGCGATACGATAGTTGTTTGGAAACTTGACCGCTTAGGTAGAAATACAGTTCAGTTGATCGAGCTAATGGAAAGCCTCAAACAAAAAGGAATACATCTTAAATCTTTGCACGAAGCCATTGACACCAATACAGCAACGGGTATGTTGTTCTTTCAATTTATGTGCATATTAGCAGAGCACGAACGCAACGTAATCAGGGAGCGGACGACTGCAGGCCTCAACTCTGCCAGAGCAAGGGGGAGAACAGGAGGGCGGCCAAAAGGATTATCACCACAATACCAACTTATAGCCTCCGAAGTAAAAGAAATGTATGAAAAAGGAGAGAGAAGTACAGAAAAGATTAGAAAGATATTTAACATCAAAAGCCAACCAACCCTCTATAAGATATTACTTTACGCCCAAACCGTATAAATCCGTCCGTTTGTAACGAGAACCCACTTACTTTGTAGATGATTTTCTGGAACTTTGCCTGACAATTATTTCACTGTTGATTATTTGTATTTTATCCTTGTCTGCTTTATCAGTTTTGTTCGATTGATTTTCGAAATATAAGTTTGCAGTTTGTCTACCCATCTCCTTACTTTTCTGATCTACTGAAGAGAGAGTTGGGTTGATAATTTCTGAAAAAGCTTCATTAGCAAATCCAAAGATGCCAAGTTGTCGGGGTACATCAATGCCTAACAAATTTGCAACTTTGAGTACGCCAAGTGACTGATGGTCGGATACACAGAAAAAAGCATCGGGCGGATTTTGCATCGATAACAGTTCTTCTGCAATTTCGACAGCTTTTTCCTCAGACAAAGCATTTCCAACAATAAAATTATAGGGGATTATTAATCCAGCTTTCTTTATTGCGTTGAGATAACCCTCTTTCCTCTTTTTATAAATTGTAAGTTGTTCTGGCCCACCGATGAATGCTATTCTTTTGTATCCTTCAGCAATAAGGCTTTCTACGGCATGGAAGGACGCTTCCATATTGTCATTTACAACCTTAAAACCATCAGTTTTGTCTACGTATCTGTCAAATTGAATTAAAACAATATTGTGTTGATTAATCGCATCAAGATGATTGTGTGTCGTTGTTTCTGCCGAAACCGAGATTAAAATGCAGTCAACATTTTGATGAATTAAAGTTTCCACTGCGAGACATTCCCGTTTATAAGATTCGTGCGACTGGCAGATAATAAGGTTGTGATTATTTTGGAAACAAACTTCCTCTATTCCTGCAATCGCATCGGAGAAAAAACTTTGATTGATATGAGGTACTACAACTCCTATGGTCTTGGATGCGCCCTGGCGTAAGTTGGCCGCCTGAGAATTATGTTGATAATTTAATTCTACGGCCTTTTTCTTAACCTGTTCCTTGATCTTTTCACTTATCAAGGGATAGTTGTTAAGAGCTCTCGACACATATGAGGCCGACATTCCTAACTCTTTTGCAATGTCATATATAGTAATTCTTTTGTTTGTCACGCGCTCAAAATAAAAAATTCAAAACTCCCAAGAACAGGAAGAAGCAATATTAGCAAAACTTGAAGATTATTAAAAATTATCTTTTAAGTTATAGTTATGTTCTTTTATGGAATAATAAAGATTAACCGCATAAATAAACAGTTCTTTGAAATCTCTAATATATTTAGTATTTTGTGTACTAAATATATTAGTTATGTTTTCAACATTCAGAGCATTTGAATTTCAGCATCAATTTTTACCGATGCCACAACTTGTTTAGCTTATTAGCAGACATGAAATGGAAAGATGGTTATCAATGCCGAAGGTGCGGTTGTAAAGATTACACCAAAGGGTATCTCATTATTGAAGCCAAAAGCATTACCAGAAATACCTTGACGAGTATTGTTTCAGAACAAACAGAAGAAATACCGAACAAGGAATTTTCAGAGCTATTATGCTAAAAGTAGTACAATCGAAAACAAAGACATTCAAAGATCTTATTGCCCATGCGGCTTAAATTAATTATTCTATTCTTTTATTCCAAAACTTCAGAATTCTTTCATACCGACAGGATTTAATAAAGTAATTGAATAGACAATTGAAACGTTTTTTATAACCATATATGAAATCGATTACTATTTAATATAAATAAAATTATAGAATGATAATCAATATATTATGAACTTATTAAAAAAAATAAAAAGTAAATTTGGAAATCGATTTCAATAACCCTTATTTTTGCTTAACGATTTTGCTATTTGGATTTTTTAACAGCGATGTGAGAAGATTGCCTGATTTTTTGGAATTGTCCTTTCGACTTCTTTTTTTGCTGTAATAAAATTTATAAATGCAGATTTAAAGCGTCCCCTTAAATATTGTTTATTTCTTCATTTATTAAATCAAAAACATGATAAAACGATTGCTTAAAGAGAAATTTCTCTACTTAGTTTTAATAATAATTTTGGAGATCTTCAGTGGATGTATGTATGGTCAGTTTGCCTCCCGGCAGAAGACAGGAAAGATCCCTTGGAAATTTTTATAGTGAAATTATTAAGACCTAAAACTCGAATTAACCACCATTTATAATTTAAATTCCGCTAAAATGAAACCCGCTTTAAGAAAATCAATTCCAGAAGTTGAAAGTTCATTTGTAATAAGAAGAGACATCGGATCAAAAATGAAAAATAACTGGCATTATCATGACGAATGCGAACTGCTTTATATTAAAAGGAGCTGTGGTGTCTGGCTTATAGGTGATTACGAGGGGCATTTTGAAAGTGGTGACGTTATCTTTTTAGGCCCAGGAATCGCTCATTCTTTTCGGCATGACTATAAATATACCACTGAAGAAGAATCTGAACAGGGAGAGGCATTGGTAACTTTGTTTCTGCCGGAGATTTTTGGTGAAACTTTTTTAAATCTTCCTGAAATAAAGGAAATAAAAAATCTTCTTCAATTGAGTAAAAGAGGAATAAAAATGAAAGGAACTACTAAAGAAAATATCGGTATAACTATGGAAGAAATGTTTCAATCATTAAAAGCAAGAAAACTGATTAATCTTCTTACTATTCTTCAATTGATTATAGAAAGAAATGAGTATGAAATATTGGCTACAATAGGCTACTCTTGTGAGAATGAAAAATTAAATAACGACCGACTCAATTTAATCATTCAATTCACTTATTATAATTATTATAGACAAATTTCGATTGAAGAAGTTGCTTCACTTGTAAATATGAGTATTCAGTATTTTTGCTGCTTTTTCAAAGAAAAAACGCAAAAGACCTACATACAATTTCTCATGGAAGTACGGATTGGCAAGGCCTGCAGGCTATTGATCGAAGATGATATGCATTCTGCAGAAGTGGGTTATATCTGCGGTTACAACAGTATTTCTCATTTCAATCACCAGTTTAAAATCATTAAAAATAAATCGCCATTAGAGTTCAAAAGAAGTTATCTGAACCTTTTAAATGTCTGAATGGAATGAGTATTTTGATTAATAATTTTGCTTTGTACTTTGTGATATTTTAATTGTCTTGTTCCATTTAAGGATTCAACTGAAGGGCCCGGCATGAATAGTGGGGGAGAGAAGTCAGACAAAAAAATCGAGAGCTTCACTTCAGAAGATATCAGATTTACAACTAATAATGAACCGCTATCAATATTACTAATATTATAAAAATCCCTTAGACAATTTTTTTACTTCGTCTTTATGGGTATAATAATTTTGAAGTGCTTTTTGTAAAGCATCTTCCACTTTATCAAGTG
>JBDTJV010000177.1:0-3548 GCA_039935675.1 Ginsengibacter sp.
ACTGTTACGAAAAAGAATGGGAATACCACTCAAAATCTGAATGCCGGAATTTCCGTTGACTGGCGCATATTCGATGGTTTTAAAATGTTTGCCACAAAGAAAAAATTAGAAGAATTACAAAGAAGCGGCGAGTATTCTTTCAGGAAAAACCTGAATGAAACCGTTTTCAACGTGATCAGTTCTTATTATAATATTGTTACTCTCGAGGAGCAAAAAAAAGCGACGCTTGAACAAATTGTTTTGTACACAGATCGGTATAATCTTGCCCAGCGAAGGTTTGAAATAGGTACCGGTGCTAAGTATGAAGTGCTGGAAGCGCAGGTGGATTTGAATGAGCAACGTTCAAACTTATTGTCACTCCAAAATTCTATCGCTGTATCGAAATCTTCTTTAAGTAATTTATTAGGAAAAAAATCAGATACAAGTTATAAAGTTATTGACACCATTTTAGTGATGCCATTGCCGGCTTATGCTGATGTTCAACAAAAAATCACTAAACAAAATCCGGATGTGCTTCTTGCCAACAGCCAGTTGTATGTTTTGACCCAGGAGAAAAAAGAAGTCAATTCTGCCAGGCTTCCGACTGTAGACCTGAATGGATTCTATAATTTTGCGAGAAATAGCAATGGCGCGGGTTTCACGCTTTTCAATCAAACGTATGGCCCATCCGGATCTGTGGGAATTGCTGTTCCATTATTTAGCGGGATCCTCGTTAAAAAGCAATTGCAGATCAGCGACATCCAGGTAAAAAATCAAAAGATTACTATCGATCAAACGAATAATGATATTGAAACAGCGCTTACCAATGCTTACATCAATTATAACAGTGCTTTGAAATCCATAGAACTTGAAAAAAACAATTTGGTACTGGCAACTGAAAATATCATGATCGCAACAGAGCGTTATAAAAAATTGAATATAACATCGGTTGAGCTCAGGCAAATTCAAATCAGTTATAATGATGCTAAGAATCGTTTATACTTTGCCCTGTACCAGGCAAAAATTGCGGAAGCAACTGTTGCATTATTGTCCGGGGAAATTGTGAATCTTTAAGGCCGTTGAATAAATCATTAAGGTTTTCAAAACCTTATAGGTTTGTCTTATAGGTTTTGAATTATCTTTATTTCTCAAACAATTTATATGGCAAAATCAAAGCAACCAAATGTCGGTATTATCATGGGCAGCGATAGTGATTTAAAAATTATGCAGGCTGCTGCGGAAATTTTAAACCAGTTTGGTGTTCCCTACGAATTGGATATTGTTTCCGCGCATCGCACTCCTTTGCGGATGACAGAATATGCTTCTACTGCGATTGGGCGCGGATTAAAAGTTATAATTGCCGGCGCCGGAGGCGCCGCTCATCTTCCGGGAATGATCGCTTCCTTAACAACGCTTCCTGTAATTGGCGTTCCTATAAAATCTTCGAATTCCATAGACGGATGGGATTCTGTTCTTTCTATTTTACAAATGCCAAATGGCGTTCCTGTTGCTACTGTGGCCCTGAATGCAGCAAAAAATGCCGGAATTCTGGCCGCAGAAATATTAGGAATTTCAGACGCAGATCTTGCAAAAAAATTAATTGATTTTAAGAAAGAAATGAAAGAAGAAGTGGAGAAAAAAGCCCAAAAGATATCGGAGGCTTAAATTTTCCCCCAGTAAACCAGTAAATATTTCGGATTCTTATTTTGTACTCTACAATTCTATTCCAATTTTCTTCATTAAGATAGAAGCATTCAAACTATTACAAACACCGGGTTTCAATTGGTAATCAAAATACAACTCATCATTGCTTACCTGCACATCGAAATGATAATTCAAAATGTTTTCGGAAAATTCCTCTTTTAAATTGGCAAGTTCCAGGTCATGAGTGGCAATGATGGCAGCCGCATTTTTTTTGATCAGTTGCTTGATCAACGCCTTAGAACCAGTATGCCTGTCAAGAGAATTGGTGCCTCTTAAAATTTCATCTAAAAGAATAAAAACTCTTTCTCCTGCATTTACTTTTTCAATAATTGTTTTTAATTTTTTTAGCTCTGCATAAAATGTGGAAGTGCTTTCTTCAAGGTTGTCAGTGATCCGCATACTACTGATAAGCTGTACGTGAGAAACAGAAAAAGATCGTGCGCAAACAGGACTGCCAGCCATAGCCAAAACAACATTTACACCAATACTTCTAAGATAAGTACTTTTCCCAGCCATGTTAGAACCCGTTACCAGCATCAGTTCTGTGTTATTTGGAATATCTATAAAATTATCAACCCTCTTTTCTACAGGAATTAGCGGGTGGCCAATTTCTTTTCCGGCAATTGAAAAATATTCAGGTAGTATAGTTGAAAAAATCCATTCGGGATGATTAAAATATAAGATGCCAAAACTATTCAATGCTTCAAAATCAGCCAAGGTATCGAACCAGGAATTAAGATTATTTTGTTGGCCTGCTTTCCATTTTTCAAGATCCAGGACCTGTTGCAGATTCCAAAGCAATAAAAGATTCAATGGCAATGATAAGATAAGATTATATCTCAGGTCAAGCTTGTCCAATATTTTTTTTATCCTTAAAATATCAGCGGAAGCCCTCTTGTTATTTTCTAAAAAAACAGCTTTTAAATCTTTCAATAATGGACTATTGAAAGATTCATTTTCGATCAAGGAAATGCTTGCTGAAAGAGTGTTTAATTCATCCGCTACTTTAGACAATGTTTCATGAACGGGAGCTATTACTTTGTTGAGCTGGTAAGCTATTACTGCAAAAATTAAAAGTGTAATATAAAAAATACTATTCCCAACCTCATCAAAAATATATAAAGCCACTATAATTAAGATGATGGCTGGCAATAAATATCTAAGCCATTTCCAGGGTTTAAAATTTGAGAGAACCGGGGGCTCTTTCATCCAATCTTCCAGCCTTTTATTAGTCGAAAAAGTAATCTTGTTTTTCTTGCCCTCTGCCTGTAGATCCTGCATCCATTCAACTTTTGTTGACAGTTCTTTCGTAGCAATTTGTCTTTTCAAAATATCTTCTTTTGATGCCGGGGATTTTAAATAATCAGCTAACCGACGGCTGCCTGGTTCGGAGGTTGTGCGATTGATATATTGGAATATAGATGCCCTTCCAAAAATATCAAGGTCATTGGAATATGGATGTTCCTTAGGAATGTGTTCGGCTCCGGTTTCAAAACCATAATAATCTCCGTCAAGGCATTTTAATTCGTTTTCACAGATATTTATCAGTTTGTTGGTATGTTCTATTTTGGACTGATTTTTCAGATCTGCATAAATAAGTCGTGTAAAAATAAAGAGTAAAATAACCGTAGCTATTACCACGTAAACCACTCCGAACGACCAAAGCAAATAAAACGCAAAAAAGATCGCAGCGATTGAGCCAAGGCGCAACCATGCAAAGGAAGATTTTCGCTGTTTTAGGTTTTTTAATTGCGTTTTTAATTCTTCTAAACGATTTTGATAAAATTCTTTTGGATTCATTAATTCATTTTTTCTAAAAAAGCTTGTAAAAGTAAATGATATGTCCTCAATCTTTTTGAATAATC
>JBDTJV010000178.1:0-3030 GCA_039935675.1 Ginsengibacter sp.
ATGGATTGGGCTCATTCGGAAGATAGCTATATTGCTCCAGGTTGTATTGGTGATTGAAAGAATCTGATGCATCGGGAATAAGCATATTATTCATACCGATGTAAGGATCCGGATACACTTTATTTTCTACCAAACCACTAAGAACAGTGCAAGGGACTTTTACCGGAAACCAATACACACTTGAATGGTAGGATGAATTGGAAATGGCTGCTCCAGGCTGTGATACCACCGAAGAAGATTGCAAATCGAATTTAGTTAATTGAACTTCTTTTACGGTAGCAATTTGTGCAAATAAATTAGACGGATTAAAAAATGCAGCACAAAATATAGCGATAAAAATAATCGGTTTTATTCTCATGATATGGTTTAAATTAAAATGACGCTTTAAAATTAGAGATACTTTTTTGTTTGCAAATGAAATCGGATTCAAATACATCATTTTTAAGTTGAATAGGATAAAATCGTATCAGTAAACCATTTCTGCATCCTCTTAAAAACTGAAGCTTCGATTGATTCAACCTTTTAGATTTATTTAAGAGCTTGTTTTTCAAACCATTCATTTAAGAGAGTAAAAGCATATTTCCAATCTTCTGAATTTTTATTATTCTCTTCTTCGGGAAAGAGTTGAATCTTATTAGCCAGCGTAAAAAAAATTAATTTTTGAAGCAAATTTTTATCGATCGATTCCTTGTAATATTTTAAAAAATAGTGTATGAATTTTTCTCCAAACTCATCCAGCAGATACGTCAGGTCGTAGTCAGGATCTCCCATCGCAATATCCCCGAAATCAATAATCCCGGTTATTTGTTTGTTTACTGTGTTGAATAAAATATGGTCTTTGCTAAAATCATTATGGATAAGGCATTCACCATAATTAAAATTATCTATGTTGTCCAGATATTCAATAAAGAAACGGGTAATAATTTCCTTCTTTTTTTGAGAAAGATGAGGAAAAATAAGTCGTTTAGCTTTCTCAAAATTTTGATAATATTCCTCTTTGAGATCCATCGTTCCGAGGTGACAATTTTTTAATGGCAATAAATCAATAGCATGAATTGTGGAAAGAAAATCAGCCAGGGTTTTTTGAACCTTTTGCTGATCTTTTTGTTCTAGCTTATGAAATATTTTCACGGATAAATTTTCACCTTTTATTATTCGATACCCGACATAATTCATCTCCGGAGAAATAAATTCAAAGTCAGGAATTTGAATAGTAACCAATGGTTTAATTTTTGGCAATACAACTATTTCTCTTCGAACCTGTTCTTTAACTTCCTGTCTTTTTGAAAATCTAAAAATATAATCTTCATTAATTAAGAAAGCCTTGCTGTTGTCGCCCTCACCAATTTTTTTGATTGATGAAATAACAAAATCCGGAAAATCCTGGTGAATATCTTTTATATATTTTTCAAATCTTTTCATAAAAAAGTAAAACGCTTTTTGGTAAAATTAAAGAAGTGAGTTCCTAACTTTTTAAAAAATTGGGAACTTCAAAAAACTTTTTTTTCAATTCTCTTATCTTCGCCACAAAAAATTTTTGATGAAAAAAATTATCTGTATTCTTTCGGTTATTTTATTTTTTAATTACCACGCAAAATCACAAGACTCTTCTTATGTTATAAATGGAAGTCTCGAAAAAATTAAAAGTGGTACAATTTTTTTGAAGATTTACAAAGAAAGTCAGACTTTCCAGGATTCTTCCACTATAAAGGATGGAAAATTTAGTTTTACTGGTTTTGTGCGCGAACCGTATTTTGCTTCCCTTACGATGCCTGACAGAAATGAAGACTATTTCACTTTTTATGTGGAACCAACCACCATGCAGATTTCAGGGCGCGGAGATTCTTTGAAATTATTGGCCGTGAAGGGCTCTTCAATAAACGATGATGATCAATTGCTGAAAACAAGAATGAAGGCAATAAGCAATTGGGAAGCAACCAACAGCAAAATTTATGAAGCGGCGTATAATGATAAGAACCATAAAGTTATGGACAGCCTTGACCAGGTAGACTTTGATATTATGACTGCCAAAAGAAAAATTGTCGCTTCATTTGTAAAAGAAAATCCGAACTCTTTGCGTGGTGCAATGGCTATCGTTGAAAATTTTAGTTACTATGCCGAGGCTAATGATGTTGAACCTATATATAATAATCTATCCACGGAAATTAAAAATTCAGCAAAGGGAAAAGAGATCAAAAAATTGATAGATACTTATGCAAAAGTAGCTCTTGGAAAAGCTGCTCCTAATATTGTTCAATACACTCCGGACAGTTCCGAATTAAGTTTGTCATCTCTGAAAGGAAAATATGTTCTAATAGATTTTTGGGCAAGTTGGTGTGGACCATGCAGACGTGAAAATCCAAATATTGTGGCAGCTTACAGTCAATTTAAAGACAAGGGATTTACTGTTTTTGGTGTTTCTTATGACACAAAAAAGGATCGATGGAAAAAAGCGATTGCAGATGACCATCTTGACTGGAACCAGGTTTCTGATTTGCAGGGTTGGAAAAATTCCACTTCAGCAGAATATGGAATCAAAGCAATTCCATCTAATGTATTGATAGATAGAAATGGGGTGATCATTGCCAAAAATATTTTTGGAGATAAACTAACAATGAAACTGAAGGAGTTCTTGAACTGATAGATTGTTATCTTGATAAATGGTTATATTTTTATTTACCAACTTATCATTTTTGTAGGTTCAAACCAAAGGAGTTTGCACCTTTAATGTTATAAAATGCAATTAATGATTAAAAAGCCTTGAGAGTACAAAAACAGCAAAATTGTTTAATAATAAATTTTAGATGAAGTTTTTCTTGGGTGAAAAGTGATTTTTTTTCTTTTGGAAATATTTAAAAAATTCAACGCAACTTATTGCTTTTTATTTTTTTGCCATTTGAGTAAAATAGATTTTAATAAAAAACAGGCTTTTGATTAAAATAATTCTTATTTAAAAACCCTTTAAAATCAATCGTTCACACGCTTTTTTTAGGCACTGTTAAATTGAGTACAATCTCATTAAAAATTTTC
>JBDTJV010000179.1:0-9571 GCA_039935675.1 Ginsengibacter sp.
TCAATAGTCATGTCCAGTGATTTTTCATCAGGCATTGGAGAAATGCTGGTAATAGTAGGATACTCCATTCCTCCGCTGAATCCCATTTTTGCTTCAACAGTGGTTACAACACCGTAAGGATATTCTCCCAGCCATTTGGATCTCGTGCGGATAGCGTCCTTTATAAATTGAATACTATTTTTCCAAGTTGGCAAATCCTGTTTCATAAAAAAAGAAAAAGCATCAATAACTCTTCCGGATGGTAATGTCAAAGTATCATATCGAACTAAAAAATTTTTGTCTGCAAACCATGCAAAATCGTGAACATCATTCTGAATATAAGTGAGGGTTTTAGTTTTTCCATTTTTAACCCTTGAATCAACTTCATTATTTATAGAAATATTGGCGGAGAATTGCTGGTGTTTCTTATCGCTTTGCTTAACTGGTTTGCCAGAAAATGGATTATTTTCTTCCGCTTTTTTCTTCAACCATTTCAATTCCCCTTCATTCTGCAACTCGCCAGTGGCAGCTATTACGTACTCTGAGGGAACGGTTATCTGAACTTGAAAATTGCCGAATTCGCTATAAAATTCTCCCTGGTCAAGATAAGGCATTGGATGCCAGCCATTCTTGTCATAAACAGCAGGTTTTGGATACCATTGCGTAATTTGATAAGTTTCGCCAACGTGACCACCACGCGAAAAATTAAAAGGAATCTTTTCGTGGAAAGGAGTGTTAATTTTAATGGATTGACCTGGTAAAAGGGAAAAAGGTAAAACTAGCTTTACAACATCCACGTATTTTGGATGATTTTCAATATTTGCGGTTATCCCATTTACTTTAAAATCAAGCCTGTTTATATATCCACGGTTATTTTCATCGCTGAAATAAAAATCAGTTCTTCCTAATTGTAATAATTGCTCACTAAAGGCAGTGCGGTCATTTTTAAAAGCGTTTGGCCAAAGATGAAACCAGATATAGCTTAGTGTGTCGGGAGACTGATTGGTATAATTTATTGTTTCAAAACCGTCCAAGGTGTTGTTAACATCATTGAGCGTAACATTAATTGAATAATCAACCCGCTGTTGAAAATAGGGAGACTGGCTAAAACAAAAACAATAAATGCAAATAAGGCAGCAGGTAATAGTGAATTGTTTCAAAAAAAAGATTTCATCAAATATAAAAAATTCTGGCAACCGCGGCTAATTTTTGGTCAATTGGTCAAGCCTAAATCTCTGATCGACAGTGCTTATTTAATGGTACGTTCTGGCCTTATTTTATGATCAAAATATTTTTTTTAAAAAAAGAATATTATTTCAAATAAAAGTCTATCTTTATACTTTGTTAATGGGTTTAGTTTGTTTTCCTTTAGGCTGATGTTACTCTTTTTAGATTCTTCAGTTCATTGTAGCTACTGATTCATTAATCTTATTAATATTTTAAACAAAAAGCTTTTACAATGAACATTTATGTTGGCAATCTGAGTTGGTCAATGACCGATGACGATTTAAGTAACTTATTCAGTCAGTATGGTACTGTTTCAAGTGCAAAAATCCTTAAAGAAAAAAACACTGGCCGTAGCAAAGGTTTCGGTTTTGTTGAAATGGAAGACGAAGATGCAGCTAAAACTGCTATCGCTACACTAAACGAAAGCGAAGTTCAGGGCCGTAAATTAATTGTTAACGAATCACAACCTCGTCCTGAAGGCAGTGGCTACAAGAAAAGTGGCGGCGGCGGCGGATATGGCGGCGGCGGCGGTAGAAGCAGCGGTGGTGGATATGGCGGCGGCGGCGGTAGAAGCAGCGGTGGTGGATATGGCGGCGGCGGCGGTAGAAGCAGCGGCGGTGGATACGGCGGCAGCAGAGGCGGCGGCGGTGGATACAGTAAAGATTATTAAAATTTTTAGATATCAGATTTTTTTAAATCCTTTTCATTTTAATGGAAAGGATTTTTTTTGCCCTCTATTTTGAGAATCTAAATTTTTTTACGGCTTATTTTGATTTTCCTCCCCACAAGTTGAAATTACGATATAGAAATCCTATATCATAGACAAATTTTAATTTTTAAGTGGACTTTTTTGAAAGGATAATATCGGGGAAATAGATAATACTAATCCCATTGGATCATCTCTTATCAGATGAAAACAATTGCTATTTCGTCCCTATAAATGGGACCGCTTTAAGTAATAAAATATAATATCCCAGGAAAGGATTCTTAATTAATGATGGAAAAAAATTTCAAACAGTAAACCGACAAATACTCAGGTTTTTTATTCCGAAAAAAAGAAATATAAATAGGGGATTAACCTTTAATTACCTGGGCCATTGTTTTTCCTATGTCTGCAGGACTGGCAACAACATGTACACCGCATTCCGCAAGTATTTTCATTTTGGCAGCGGCTGTATCTTCTGCTCCACCTACTATGGCTCCGGCATGCCCCATTCTTCTTCCTGCGGGGGCGGTTCGGCCAGCGATAAAACCCACAACTGGTTTAGTAGAATTTTCTTTGATCCATTTTGCAGCATCTGCTTCCATGCTTCCTCCTATTTCACCGATCATAACGATGCCATCGGTTTCGGGATCGTTCATAAATAGTTCAACAGCTTCCTTTGTAGTTGTTCCTATAATCGGATCACCACCAATTCCAATCGCTGTTGATATTCCTAATCCAGCCTTTGCTACCTGGTCTGCAGCTTCATAAGTCAGTGTTCCCGATTTTGAAACAATACCTATTTTGCCTTTTTTGAAAATGAAACCAGGCATTATGCCCACTTTGCATTCATCTGCAGTAATAACACCGGGACAATTCGGGCCAATCAATCTTGATTTTGTATCTAAAAGATAGTTTTTAACTTTAACCATATCCTGCACAGGAATGCCTTCAGTAATACAAACAATTAAGGCAATTCCGGAATCTGCCGCTTCCATAATAGCATCTGCCGCAAAAGCTGGTGGCACAAAAATAATACTCACATCCGCACCTGTTGCTTTTACGGCTTCTTCAACCGTATTGAAAACTGGTTTATCCAAGTGGGTAGTTCCACCCTTATTTGGGGTAACTCCTCCCACCACATTAGTGCCATATTCAATCATCTGGGTGGCATGGAAAGTTCCTTCTGTTCCTGTAAAACCCTGCACTAATATCTTAGAATTTTTATTTACTAAAACTGACATGAAATTTTTTTTAAGTAGCGCAAATATAAGAAATTAGCCAATTAGCTAATGTTGTAATGTGCTATTTTGCCAATTTTGCCAATCATTAAACAGCATTTGCTCCATACAGCATTAACACATTAGCACATTATTCTTAACTTGCGCGAATGGAACAATATCTTCAACTTTTGCAAAAAATAATAGATACAGGAGCTGACAAGAATGATCGCACCGGTACGGGTACACGGAGTTTATTTGGGCACCAGATGCGATTCAATTTACAGGATGGATTTCCTTTGGTGACCACCAAAAAGCTACATTTGAAAAGCATAATTTATGAATTATTATGGTTTTTAAAAGGCGATACGAATGTTCAATATTTGCAAAATCATGGAGTGCGCATCTGGGATGAATGGGCAGATGAAAATGGAAATCTTGGGCCTGTTTATGGAAAACAATGGCGGAGCTGGGACGGTGCAAATGGCAAAACAGTTGACCAGGTTTCAGAATTGATTGATCAATTAAAAACAAATCCTGACAGTCGTCGTTTAATTATCAGTGCCTGGAATGTTGCTGATCTTCCTGAAATGAAATTAATGCCCTGTCATTGCCTGTTTCAGTTTTATACGATACAAACTGGCCAGGGTAAAAGAAAATTGTCCTGCCAACTATATCAAAGAAGTGCAGATGTTTTCCTGGGAGTGCCTTTTAATATAGCATCTTATGCGTTACTGACAATGATGATCGCGCAGGTTTGTGATATGGAATTGGGAGATTTCGTACATTCATTTGGAGATGTACATTTATACAAAAATCACTTTGAACAGGCAGAAGTGCAGCTTTCCCGAACTCCTTATCCACTTCCAAAGATGAAATTAAATCCAGACGTTAAAAATATTTTTGATTTTAAGTTTGAGGATTTTGAGCTCCAAAATTATCAAAGTCATCCAGGTATCAAAGCCTCTGTAGCGGTTTAAATGGATTGTTATTTCATTTAATTTGTGCAGGAAATTGATGTTGTAAATTTCTTTATAAATTTTTATTATGCTTTCACATATTGTAGCGGCCTCAGAGAATAATATTATCGGTTCAAAAAATGAGCTTCCCTGGAAATTGTCGACGGATTTTAAGTATTTTAAAAATAAGACCTGGAGTATGCCTGTGATCATGGGGAGGAATACTTTTGAATCCCTTAAAAAGGATTTACCCGGCAGGATAAACATTGTAGTGACTACTAAAACCGATTGGCATCAAAAAAATGTTTTTATAGCACATAGCATTTCAGATGCAGTCGAAAAAGCAAAAGAGAGTGACGCCAACGAAATTTTTATAATTGGCGGAGGCGAAATTTTTAAACAAACCTTTGATATTGTAGACAGGATTTATCTAACCCGTGTCCACACAACTGTTGAAGGGGATACCTATTATCCTGAACTGGATAAATCCAAATGGGAGCGAATAAAGGAAGACTCATTTCCGGCTGATTCAAAAAACAATTATCCTTATACTTTTGAGATTTGGGAAAGAGTGAATAAAAAATAACGCGAGCGAATGTATTCAACCTCTCAATTAGTAAAAAAATATTTCAGATATTATTTAACTGCTCAAAACGGCAAGGGGCATGGCATTCATTCGCCCTTTGTTTTCGATTTTATTATTCACGTGTTGAATGATAAAAAAAAATACGATTCATATTCAAAGATAGAGTCTATCAGAAAACAACTACTTAAAAACGGGAACTTAATAGAAGTGGAGGATTTTGGTGCAGGATCGGCTGTAATACCTTACAAAGAGAGAAAAATAAAAGATATTGCTTCTTCCTCTTTGAAAAAGAGAAAATTTGCCCAACTGCTTTTCAGAATTACCAGTTACTACCATTCAAAAACAATTGTTGAATTGGGTACTTCATTTGGAATCAGCACGAGTTATCTTGCTTCTGCAAATTCCGGTTCCAAAGTTTATACGTTTGAAGGATCGAAAAATATTGCAAAAATTGCCAATCAGAATTTTCGAAACCTTGAATTAAAAAACATTCAATTAATTGAAGGAAGTTTTGAAAAAACGCTTTCATTGATTAATGATAAAATCAATAGTGTTGATCTTCTTTTTATTGATGGAAATCACCGAAAAGATCCAACGTTACAGTATTTTGATTTTTTTCTGAAAAAATCGACCAACGATTCCATATTTATTTTTGACGATATTCATTGGAGCCACGAAATGGAAGAGGCATGGAAATTAATACAGGATAACGATGCTGTGACATTAACTATTGATCTTTTTTTTATCGGAATGGTATTTTTTAGTAAAGATTTTAAAGTGAAGCAACATTTTACCATAAGGTTTTAAATTTTCAATACCTTAGAAGGATATTTGTAAACTATGATCATTGGAGTTTTAAAAGAATCGTTACCCGAATCAAGAGTCTCACTTTTACCTGAACATATTCTGATCTTAAAAAAATTAAATGCTGCAGTTTTAATCGAAAAGGACGCAGGAAAAAAAGCATTTGCTTCGGATGAAAAATATGAAGAGGCTGGTGGTAACGTGGTTTCCAGGGAAGAGGTTTTAAGAAAATCAGAAATTATTTTGTCCATTCATCTCCCTCCTGAAAATGAAATTGATTTAATAAAATCAAAAATAATTTTAGGATTTTATCAACCGCTTTATAACACAGAATCGGTTCAGAAATTTATTGCAAACAATATTACTGTTTTCAGCATCGACATGCTTCCCCGTACCACACGGGCCCAAAGTATGGATGTATTAAGCAGCCAGGCCAATATCGCGGGGTATAAAGCTGTATTAGTAGCAGCCAATTTATTTCCAAAATATTTCCCCATGTTTATGACTGCTGCAGGGAGTATCCCTCCAGCAAAAGTATTGATCCTGGGTGCGGGTGTTGCCGGTTTGCAGGCGATTGCCACTGCCAGAAGATTGGGCGCAGTAGTGGAAGTATTTGATACAAGACCGGCGGTAAAAGAAGAAGTGATGAGCTTAGGTGCAAAATTTATTGAAGTGGAAGGCGCTGCGGATGCCAGCAAGGCCGGTGGTTATGCAGTAGAACAGTCGTCTGATTTTTTGCAACGACAAAAGGAAAAAATTGGAACAAGTGTTGCAAAATCTGATATCGTAATTACGACCGCACAAATCTTTGGAAAAAAAGCGCCCGTGTTAGTGTCAGAAGATATGATTACAAAAATGAAAAATGGTTCTGTAATTATTGATATAGCGGCATCGACAGGAGGAAATACAGCTCTTACAAAAAACGATGAAACCGTAGTTTTTAATGGTGTAACTATTGTCGGAAATTCAGATTTGCCCGCAACTATGCCTTCTGATGCGAGCAAGATGTATGGGAAAAATATTTGCAACTTTTTACAGTTGATTATAAATAAAGAAGGCAAATTGAATTTGAATATGGAAGATGATTTGGTAAAAGGAACGTTGATTAGTTAATGTGAAGATCGGAAAATGTGATATTGTGAAAATGATAATGATAATGTGAGAATAGGAGAGATTGACAAGGTAAATGTGAATTATGAAAATAACTTCTGAGCGCGTCCCTCTCTTGTGAAGAGGCGTTGGGGTGAGGCCCTAAAAGTGTTTCTAGAAAATAGGAATCGGAAATAAATATTTGTTTACTATAACATTGATAGAAAAATAAGCGTAAATAAAAATTAGCTAACTACAAATTAGCTACTTAAAAAATTAATTTTAATGAAGGAGATTATTCAGTTTTTACAACAGAACATTGACATGTTATACATTGTCATTCTAATGATTTTTTTGGGAATTGAAATCATCGGAAGGGTACCAAGTGTATTGCATACGCCACTTATGAGCGGAGCAAATGCAATTCATGGTGTAGTAATTATCGGGGCCATTATTGTAATGGGAAAAGCGGAAAGCGGAAATTATGTGGCTCTGGTTCTCGGATTCTTAGCGGTTGTTTTAGGAACATTAAATGTGGTTGGGGGTTTTGTGGTAACTGACAGAATGTTGGAAATGTTTAAGAAAAAGAAAACCCCAAAGACCTAATCCGAAATAGAAAAAAAATTAAACAAATTAAGACGAATAAGCCATTAAATTAACAAACGAATTAACCAATAAATCAATAGAATGGGAGTCAGTATTTTATCAGTTTGTTATCTAATTGCTTCGATAACTTATATCATTGGATTGAAAATGTTATCGAAACCATCATCCGCGCGAAAAGGAAACCTTATCGCTGCTGGTGGGATGATTCTTGCGATTGTTGCCACTATTTTTTTATACCAGTTTGACGGTAAAAGATTAGGGAATTATGAATGGATCTTTTTAGCGATCATAATTGGATGCATCATTGGATTCCTGATAGCAAAGAAAGTGAAAATGACCGCAATGCCTGAACTAGTGAGCTTTTTTAATGGAATGGGTGGTGCCTGTGCCGCATTAATTTCAATTGTTGAATTCGATTATCTATACCGCGAGCATAGAATGATGAATGCCACTTCATTTTCTAATGTGATTCCGACAGGTCATTATTTGGCGATCATTGCAGGCACAATTATCGGAAGCGTCTCATTCATTGGAAGTATGATAGCCTGGGGGAAGCTGAGTGGAAAAGTAAAAGATTATTCATTTAAAGGGCAGCATCTTTTTAACATCATAATTTTAATACTTGTTCTGTCAAGCGCAGTTTTTACTTTTTATTCAAATACACAAATTGTAAATATTCCTTTTTTTATTACAGTTGCATTGGCGCTTTTGTATGGAGTATTTTTTGTATTGCCTATTGGCGGTGCCGATATGCCTGTGGTCATTTCTCTGTTAAATTCCTTCACGGGAGTTGCAGCTGCATGCGGTGGATTTTTATATGGCAATAAAGCCATGCTGACCGGAGGAATATTAGTAGGCGCTGCAGGAACTTTACTCACTATTTTAATGTGCAGGGCAATGAACAGAAGTTTAATTAATGTATTGATTGGGTCTTTTGGAGGAAATACTGGAGCGTCATCTGTTATGAAAGATGTTCATGGAAATATTAAAGAAATTTCAATAAGCGACGCAGCTATGTTGATGGCCTACGCAAAAAAAGTATTGATAGTTCCGGGTTATGGTTTGGCTGTGGCGCAGGCGCAGCACACTTGCCATGAACTTGAAAAAGCTTTGGAAGATAAGGGTGTTGAAGTTGAATATGCTATCCATCCTGTTGCGGGTCGTATGCCTGGCCACATGAATGTTTTGCTCGCTGAAGCAGATGTGAGTTATGAAAAATTACTCGAGATGGAAGTTGCCAATGAAGAATTTAAATCTACAGATGTTGTATTAATTCTTGGTGCAAATGATGTTGTAAACCCAGCTGCCAAAAATGATCCGGCTTCTCCCATTTATGGGATGCCAATCTTAGAAGTGGAATTAGCTAAAAATGTTATTGTTAATAAAAGAAGTATGAAACCTGGCTATGCGGGTATTGAAAACCAATTATTTTATCAGCCTAAAACTTCCATGCTTTTTGGAGATGCCAAAAAAGTTTTGCAGGAATTACTTGCTGAGTTGAAAGTTATTTAGATAATATCGATGGTGCTGAAAATAATATTTCGCGCTATTTGTTGGTTTACTGGAAATTGTCAATTTCAGTTTCTCAAAAAACTGGGAATGGGGTAACTTTAATTGTCTGATCCTTTTTAAAGCAGCCGGCAATTAATGCACTACTTGAATTTAATTTTATAGCGTAACCCAATTTCATTACCTTTTTTTTTAGGTTGAAATTAATTGATCAATCTTTTAGTGACTTCTGAAATGCCTTTAATTTTCTGCGTCAAATATTGGATTCAGGTGTGTGGTGAATGGTGCATTTTGATTGGTGAATCGAATCATTCTTTTACAAGAAGTTAAATAGAAAAAATGAAAAAAATATCTTTTTCTTTTCCTGCTTTTCTACTTTTGTTGTTTTTTAGATCTTTTATGGTAAGTGCTCAATACACACAAAGCAGCACTTATTGTAACCCGATCAATATAGATTATACTTACATGATCTATAATGCGAACAACGGCATTTCCTATCGTTCCGGTGCTGATCCAGCTATTGTAAAATTTCGAAACGAATATTATTTATTTGTAACGAGATCAATGGGTTACTGGCATTCGACCGATCTTTTAAATTGGGATTTTATTACTCCTGAAAAATGGTATTTCCAGGGCTCAAATGCGCCGGCAGCAAGTAATTACAAAGATTCTGTTTTGTATGTGACCGGCGATCCTTCCGGATCTATGAGTATTCTTTATACAGATGATCCGAAAAAGGGTGATTGGAAAGCGGTTCCTTCCATTTTAAATGATCTGCAGGATCCCGATTTATTTATTGATACTAACGGTGATGCATACATGTTTTGGGGTTCTTCTAATAAATTTCCAATAAGAGGAGTAACGCTTGACAAAGAAAAGAATTTTAAGC
>JBDTJV010000180.1:0-5653 GCA_039935675.1 Ginsengibacter sp.
TTGCAGGATTCCATGCTTTACGCCACCGATCTAAAACCAGTTTTCCCGCAATCCAAACTTGGAGCTTGCCGCCAAAAGTAAAATGAAACTGGTGCAGGCCATTTAGATCACTTGCAATATCGCCTTCCCAGGTAACCATCCCCGTAGCAGGAATAAATTCTTTTGGAAGCTGAATTTTTGAGTCTCCGAGAAACTCCATATTGATACTTGATTCGGCTCTTTGGGTAACTATCTCCTGTGGTTTATTTTTATCGTTTGCATAAGAAGCCGTTAGCCATCCTTGTTCACCCTTCGTGGAAAAAAGCCGCAATGAATTTAGCGGATGCAGCGGCCTGATGTCACCGGCAGTCGTCAGTGAATAATTATCCCAAAGTATCCCATAATTATTTTTTGAAATCATGAATGGAATAGCGACCTCAGTATTATTTTGAAAGAAAGTAACCTGCTGGCCACGATAATTCATAACGCCTTCCTGGTGTTGTCCCAGTCCATACCAGGCATCGTCTGGTCTTGTTTGAAATTGCTGCGTAATCCTGTATAAACGTGAGCCATCAAATACTTTAGGTTTAAAAGAATTTTCTTCGGTGGCAGGTTCTTCACTGAGTACTCTAGTACCGTTCTGATCCTGGAAAGCTACCTGGCCGGTTTTTTGGTCTATGATGGCGGATACGTTTTTTGTTTTAAGCGCCAGGCTTTCTTTACCCTGAACAATATCCCAGGAAACTTGAGGTCTTTTAGCATTAACAATAATCAGGCTTTCGGTCGGTGTAATTTCTTTTCCGGGAGTTTCCGTAACTCTTATAATATCATCTGACACTACTTCGAGTTTGACGGCGTGCGAAGTGCCGGTGAAAGCAGCATCAGTAAAAACAATGATACCGTTGTCTGTCTTAATATAAGAGGGAGACTGCGCCAACAGGCCAGCAAAAGACAAAATACATAAGATGGTTAGGAGTAATAATTTTTTATTCATATAAAGCAATCGTTCATTTAAAACGACGCTGTAAAACTATCGCTATGCGGTTTAAGGCATGGGGGTCAAATGTTGCAAGATTGGGTATTAAATGTTGCAATCTGATGATTTTCAGTAGTTCTATTGTACCAGGGTGCTTTGATATGAAAAAAAGGTGATCAATTGTCCAGCTCCTTTTTATTGGCTACATATTGTGATGGTGGCACCTTAAATTCTTCCTTAAAAAATTTAGTGAAGTTTTTGGGGTTATTGAACCCTACCTCGTATGCAATTTCTGCAACAGACATTCCGCTTTTTTCCAATAAACGGGCAGCTCTTTTCAAACGAATCAAACGGATAAACTCTATTGGGGTTCGGCCAGTGAGGGAAAGAATTTTTCTGTACAGGGTAATACGGGTCATATACATATCACGACTAAAATCCTCAACGGAAAACTCGGGATCATCGATATGCTTTTCAACAATTTCCAATGCTTGTTTCATGAACTTTTCGTCAACAGGTGTAATGGTTACCTCACCCGGATTTACCTCAATTTGCCTCTGAAACCTATTCTGCAATAATTTTTGCTGTGCCATCAGATTCCTGATCCGCGAAGCCAGGATTTCAAAAGTGAAAGGTTTAGTGATATAGTCATTCGCACCCGCTTTCAAACCCTCGAGTTGCCTTTCCTCACTTCCCAAAGATGTAAGCAGAATAACGGGGATATGAGCAGTAAGCGTTTCTGTTTTAATTTTCCTTACCAATTCAACCCCATCCATTAAAGGCATCATAATGTCGCTCACTATGAGATCAGGATTCAGCAATTTTATTTTTTCCCAACCTTCTTTTCCGTTGGTCGCTTCTTCAATATGATATTGATCTTTCAAGTTGTCTTTTAAATAAAACCGAAGATCTTCACTATCTTCTACTATTAAAATTGTCTTCTTTTTGGTCGTTTTGGACTGCATTTTCGACTCAATTTGTTCTTCTTCATTTACCATTATAGGATTGACTATAACACGAATTGGCGGTTCAAATACTTTTTTCGCAGGCAACAATACCGTAAAACAAGTACCTTTTTCCGGTTCACTTTTGACCGAAATAGTACCGGAATGAAGTTTTACAAATTCTTTTGTGATAGCCAAGCCAATGCCTGTACCTTGGTTCACCATACTTTCCGGTACATCCGTTTGGAAAAAACGTTCGAAAACTCTTTGATGCTTATCTTCCGGAATTCCTATGCCGTTGTCTTTTACTTTTATGGCAAGTGTTCCATTTACATTATCATCATCCAAAGGTTTATACAGTAAATCTATGCTTACGACTCCATTATCATGAGTATATTTAAATGCATTGGAAAGCAAGTTGAATAAGATCTTTTCCATTTTATCTTTATCAAAATAGATTTCCAAATTTTCTACGTTGGATGAATAGGAGAATTGAATCTTTTTCTTTTCTGCAATATCTATGAAAGATTGACTAATATCTTTACAGAAAACAATAATATCACCAATGGCAGGATGTAGTTTTATTTCCTGCACCTCCATTTTTCTGAAGTCGAGCAGTTGATTAACCAAGTTTAGTAATCGTTTTGCATTGCGCTGTACAAGGTTCAACTGATTTTTCTGTTCTTCATCGGTAGTTTGCTTAATGATTTTATCTAATGGCGCAATAATCAAGCTCAAAGGAGTGCGGAACTCGTGGCTCACATTTGTAAAAAACTTCGTCTTTAATTTCTCCAATGAATTTGCTCTCTCTGCTTCCCTGCGTTGATGAGCCACTTCATACTTCATATGTATCCTTTC
This sequence comes from Ginsengibacter sp., assembly GCA_039935675.1. Lineage (GTDB taxonomy): Bacteria > Bacteroidota > Bacteroidia > Chitinophagales > Chitinophagaceae > Ginsengibacter. The sequence goes on from JBDTJV010000180.1 coordinate 2,758, forward strand.
TAAGGTAATTCGTCTTATAAGTATTACTATTCCAATAGTAATTAATATATAAAATATATAGGCAAGATTCGTTCTCCAAAATGGTGGTTCAATATCCACCAATAGTTTTTTCACACTACTCCAAGAGCCGTCACTATTTAAGACCTTTAGTTTAAAAGTATATTTTCCAGGACCTAAATTTGTATAAGTTGCCGTGCGCTCGACACCATCTGTATATAACCAATCGGAATTAAACCCTTCCAGTATATATGCAAACTTTTGAGGATTGTTATGTGTAAAACCTAGAGAAGCAAATAAGATGGAAAAATCATTTTCGTTATATTTGAGATCGATAGCTTTAAGATTCAATAAAGATTCGGATAGCAGAACACGACCATTAACCATTTCTCCCGGTGAAACAATTTTGTTTAGAATTTTTAATTCGGTGAAAACAATTTTAGGTTGATAAACAGACTTCTTAATAACGGAAGGATCAATGATATTAAACCCAGAAGGCCCACCGAAAATCAATTTGCCATCTGTCAATTTAAGTGCTGCATTATTATTAAATTCTTGATTTTGAAGATTGTTCATCTCATCATAATTGATCACAGAAATGACAGTCTTATTTTTATTTTGTTTGGGAATAACATTACACAATCCATTAAGGGTAGATATCCAAAGAGTTTGATGATTATCTTCAACAATATTTAATATCATATTGTCTGGCAGTCCATCTGCCATTGTAAATATTTGAAAATCTTTCGTTTGCTCGTTAAACAAATTCAACCCTTCACGTGTGCCTACCCAAATCCTCCCCTCCTTATCTGCTAAGAGAGAGACAATAAAATTATTACTTAAGCTCTTCTTTTCTATTGAATGTTGATAGACGATCCATTTGTTTTCATTTTTTGAAAAAACAGCAACTCCATTACCAGTACCAATCCATAAATCACCATTTTTATCTTCAATAATTTTAGAAATAAAATTGGAGGGTAATATGCCGGGCTTTCCGGGGGTATCCTGGAAATGCTCAAACCGTTTTTCCTTTCTATCAAAAAGATCTATTCCTCCTCCCAAAGTTCCTATCCATAAATTCTGTTCGCGGTCTTCAAAAATATCCCAAACATTATCGTTTGATAAACTGGAAGAATCATTATCATTGTGGCGGTAGTGTGTAAACTTATTTCCATCAAAACGATTAAGACCACCGAAGTAAGTCCCGGCCCAAAGTATTCCATTATGATCAATACAAAGACTTATAATAACATTACTACTGATACTATTTAAATCATCAGCCTTGTGAAGATATTGTTTAAATGAGTTGTTTTTTCTGTTGAAATAAATCAGACCACCACCATTTGTTCCAATCCAAATATTACCCAATTTATCTTCCACAAACTTGTTCACATCGTCATAAGGAAGGCTATTTACATTTGCTTCCTGATGATGATATAGAGGAAATTGAACAATATTGCTATTTAAATAATTAACGCCTTGCTTATAGGTTCCCAACCAAATTATCCCACTATTATCTTTATAAATTCTGAGAATCGAATTTTGGCTAAGACTTTTAGAATCTTCCGGATCATTTAACAAATAACTTGTCTTAAAGTTCTTCTTTTTATTAATCAGCGTTACGCCTCCCTGATCGGTTGCGACCCAAATAATTCCACTTTCGTCTTGTACTATTTGACTAATCAGATTAGATTTTAACTTGCCTGGAAAAGTATTTTCATTAAATTCTTTAATGGAACCATCTTGCGGATGAAAAAGATAAACCCCATAATTATAACACCAAATCCAGAGGTCTCCATCATTATCCACTATAAATGCATAAGAACAATTACCCTTATTAATTTTCTGTAAGGAATTAGACGAAGAAACAATCTTATCTAATTTTATATTATATTCTTGCAAGAATCCATTCTGATATACTATCCATAAATCTCCATTTTTAGTATCCTTGACAGAAGTAATTTGTGCCTCAGGTTTAAAGTGAAGTTCTTGATTGAAAGGTGTGGCTTTTTTATTTTTTTCTGAATAAAGATAAAGGGTTCCATTACTGTAAATAAACCAAAATCTTCCATCCTTTCCTTTGACTATTTGACTAATAGTTCCCGAGGGCAAACCTAATGAGTTTAAATAATGATTATAGTTAGCATTAAACTTTTCGTTATCTGTATTATAAATACATGGGCCCCCTATCGTCACTACCCACATATTCCCATCTGGGAGTTGAAAGAGAGCGGTAATATAATTATCGATTAGAGAGGAACTATCATCTGTTTTTTCACGAAAAATTTTAAAAGAATAACCATCGTAGCGATCGAGTCCCGAAGAAGTGCCAAACCACAAGAACCCATCAGCACCTTTTAATATGGCATTGACCTGATTATTGGAGAGACCAGTCGAAGTATTAAGCCTCGAAAAATTATAATATTCACTTTGGCCCAAAACCGAAAGCGATAGTACTAACAAACCAAGCCAAATAACAAAACGCATTACATCATGTTTAAACTGGAAAAAAAATTTGAGATACAATAAATTATATTCAGTCGATATTCTGGTTAACCAGTTTAGCAAGTTAGCAAAATGAAAGGAAAATAGTTTTTCACTATAAAAATTGCAATAAAAAACAAATTAAAAACCGGATCGAAATTAACAGTTGCAACTTATTTTTAATGAAATTTATTTTCCACCTAAAGTTAATTTATAGAATTCAACTATGATGATTTCATTGTATTTAAACATGCTTAATTAGCATTTTTTGCAAAGAGCCCTATTTTTAGCCCGAAAAATTTGCAGTTTGTTTTTGTTCAATTTTTAGTTTATACCAAGTATGTTATAGGAAGAAGGTTATGTCGGTTCGCAGCTTTTTCAAAATAAAAATGCTTACACTTCCATATATTTGATA
>JBDTJV010000181.1:0-6066 GCA_039935675.1 Ginsengibacter sp.
GGCATTCCTGGATGGAAATTGTGATAGACTGAATCCTTAACTATATTATCTGTAATCTGAATGCTTGTGCTAAAACCGCTTATTACATATCCATCCTCTATCAGTTTAATAGGAAGCCTTTTGTTAAGAAAGTTTTCTGGGTAATTCTTTTTAAACTTCGCAAATTCAATACTGTCTTTTACTTTTTGTTCTTTGCTTAAACCTAAAGATGCATTTTGTGCAAACGTGTCAATGGTAAAGAGCATTAAAATAAGGAGGCAAAATTTAATTTTCTTTTTCATGATTTTTTTTACAAACTTCCCTATTAATAGTTATTGGTTTATTGACAAATGTGAATTTATGCTTTCTTACTGTGAATTTTAATGGTAAAGTTTTGAAACATAAGAAATACTTCCGAAAACAACTTTGGTTTTTACCAAATCAAATTTTAATTATTTAATTATTTTTTAATAGTTCCTTGAAAAGAATCAGTAAACAAACATTTAACTGTGATTTGTACTTTATAAAAAATGAATATTGAATTACACTTTCATTTAATCATTTCTACCTCCATGGATTTTCCTCTTTGGGACAAGAAGCTCTTTCCGTCAGGAGAACCTTCGCCTGGTTTGACAACAGGAATTTCAAATCAAACTTAACTTCCTAAAAAATGTTTCAGCATTCCAATCTGACAATAACAAGCGGTCTATTTCCTGATTCAAGGTGAAAAGTATATGTTATTTTGGCAGATTAGATAACTCCTGAAATTCAGAAAAAGAATACGGTATTCTAATTAAATACTGTTGATGGCTTTTCAATTTTGCACAGTTGATATAGTTTGTTTCTTAAGTTTTGTATAGTTTACAATTTCTTAACTTTCATCTTTGGGCATCAACATAGTTTACTTAAAAAATCCTTTGCTGATAAGGGTTTCATAATAAAATTCACCTCTTTATGATGCGACAACCGCGATTAATCTGGTTCGCCTGGTCGTTTTCCAGCACTTACTTTTACACTACGATTGTTTGAATGAGTAGAAAGAAAAATAAACTTTAATCTTAAATTTCATTTTATGAAACAAGCAAACAACAAAACAAGAAACATTGCAATAGGGTTATTTACCCTTTGCACAATGGGCCTATCAATTCCCACATTTGCAGGTATCAAAACCGGCGATCCAATTGATTTAAAATTTATTGGCAATGAAAATAGTCAACCCATTTTTCAGCTAAAACTGAACAATTCTGAAAATGGCACTTACCTTATTTCAATTAAGGACTTATCCCAAAATGTGTTATTAACTGAAAAAGTAAAAGGAATTGATATTGTCAAAAATTATCGCCTGGATATTAGTTCAGAGGATTATGGATCACCCTCATTCGGACTAAAATTTGAAGTTACCAATTTAGATACTCATGAAACACAGGAGTATAAGGTGAGTTCTGAAACACATATTACGAATGATATTATTGTAGCTAAAATCTAAGGAAAAATAATTCCGAATAAACTCGAAACATGCACATGCCGGTAAAAAAACCGGCATGTTTTTCATGTTACTATTTCTTTCAAAATAAATAGCCGGTCGCATTTCATTTTGCAACAATAATTTGAAAGTAACCTTACTGATTTTAATGAATTACCGGAGAGCTGATTATTTTTTCAATTGGTTCTTTACACGAAAATTTTAATTAATGCCTAACAATAATTCTGATTCCTTGTTTCAATTAATTCATTCCCTCGAAAAATCGGAGAAAAGGCATTTTAAGCTTTACATTAAAAGAAGCTCTTCAAAAGCAGATCTCAAAATTATTCGCTTATTTGATGCCCTCGATACTATTGCTAAATATGATGAAAAGCTGGTGGCAAAAGCTTTGAAAGGTTTTACTAATCCACAATTGGCAAATTTAAAGACACATCTTTATAAGCAATTATTGGCAAGCCTCCGATTATTAAAAACAAATGAAAATATTGATCTTAAACTAAGTGAACATCTTGATAATGCGCGTTTACTTTATAACAAGGGATTAAAGATTCAAAGTCTGCAAATACTGGAAAGAGCCAAAGAGATGGCAAAAGCCAATCAGAAAATGAACTTCCTGGTTCAGCTCCTTTCTCTTGAAAAAAAGATTGAAACTCTACATATAACCAGGAGCACGCTTGAAAAAACTGAAATGCTTGCCCGGGAAGCGATTGCTACCAGCGAACATGTTGAACGCGTTACCAAACTTTCTAACCTGGCTCTGTTACTTTACAGATGGTATGTAAAAAATGGTCACGCCCGTAATGAAGAAGATGAAAAAGACATTAAAAAGTTTTTCAAAAATTCATTACCTGCTGATGTAAATGCCATCAATGATTTTTATGAAAAATTGTACCTGTATCAAAGTTATTCCTGGTATGCATTTATAAGACAGGATTTTTTTATGTACTACCGGTACAGCCAGAAATGGATAGACTTGTTCAATGAAGATAAAATAATGTTGTCTGTAGAAACGGGGCATTACATAAAGGGAATGCACACTTTATTGAACGCTCATTTTGATTTAAGAAATTTTAAGAAATTTAAATCCACTCTTTTTGAGTTTGAAGAATTCTCAAAAACGGATGTGGCCAATCATCATGATAATTTCCGCATCCATACTTTTATTTATATAAATGGTGCTAAAATAAATCAATACCTGATGGAAGGAAATTTCAGAAAAGGCCTGGACATTGTACCTGGAATAGAAATAAAATTAAAAGAATACGCTCTCTTTGTCGACCGCCATCGCATACTCGTATTCAATTATAAATTTGCTTCACTTTTTTTTGGAGCGGGAGAATATTCAACAGCCATCGACTACCTGAATAAGATTATGAATGACCACCAGCAAGGCCTGCGCAATGATCTTCAATGCTACGCCCGGCTGATGCATTTGCTTTGTCATTATGAAATCGGCAATGATGAAATATTAGATTCACTTATAAAATCTGTTTATCGTTTTATGGCAAGAATGAAAAATTTTACGGTAGTTGAAGGAGCTATCTTTAATTTTTTAAGACATTCTTCTAAAGTAAACGCAAGGCAACTTAAGCCTGCACTTGAACTTTTTCTTGCAAAAATAAAACATCTTGAAAAAAACCGTTTTGAGACGCGCTCATTTGCCTACCTGGATATAATTTCCTGGGTAGAAAGTAAAGTTAATAACAGACCAATGGAAGAAATTATACATTCCAAATATCTAAAAAGCAAGCACAGAAAATAAAGATTGATTTTATATGATTATTAAAATTAAATCTTCATCTGATTGCTCGTGGATAAAATTTTCTTTGGCAATCTATATTGTGAAATTGAAATCAATTTTTTTAAAACTTAATACCAGTACCTTAGAAATCTTTGATTGAACCTAATTTAAGAAAAGCATTATTTTAATGCCTTTGCGCCAGCTTCTGCTACCTTGTGATCCTGGTCTACCATGCCGCCGCTTACGCCTACTCCACCTATAACTTCGCCATCCGCATTTTTTAAAACTACACCGCCAGGAAAAGAAACCAGTCCACCATTGGTGACCTCGATGCCATACAAGGCTTCGCCGGGCTGGGACAGTTTGCCAATTTCACCACTGTTCATATCAAAAAAGTTGGCCGTTTTTGCTTTCTTGCAAGCAATATCAACAGAGCCAAGCCACGCATTATCCATACGTGCAAAAGCAACCAAATTACTTCCCCTGTCTACAACTGCAATGTTCATTGCTACTTTTATTTCGCTGGCTTTTTTCTTAGCAGCCTGAATTATTTTTTCTGCCTGGGCAAGATTTACGTTCATAATATTTTAATTTTTAAGGTTTTATTAAAAAACAAAAGTAACTAAAATGATGCCGTAATTAAACCAGTCAGATCTAATGCGTTACAGTAAACAAACTTATTTTAATGATTTTCATTTTAGATATTACTCTTTCGCGAATAAAATTTTAGGAAGCAGCAACAATCATTTTGTTATCCACTACTTGTCCATTAAATAAATTTACAATAACCAGTTATTGCAAGCACAAGCGACACGCACAATATTATTTAGTAATGGATTTTCACAAACACAATATCATCCTTTCAGGGTTTTGACACGTTGTTTTTTCAGACTATAATTATATCAACCTTTCAGGATTTAACGGTGGAAATGCTGACATGATTATAGGAAAATAAATTATTCAGGCTAATCCATAATATAACTGCGATGAATAAAACGATTATGGACACAGTAAACAAACAATTAAAAACGATTCCTGTTTTCTGTTAAAATTATTTTGTGCCGCAATCGGGTCTTCACGAATTTTGTTTTAGTAACGACAGTTACAAGAAGCAGGCTGGAGAATATTAACCGGCAGCAGGTGGTGCAGGGCGCCGCTTTCTTACCAAACTGTCTTTTGGATATTTTACTTCCATTTGCTGACGAATATTTTCACTCCAGTTAATAACCGTCTTTTTTTCTGCATCGCTTAATACGGCATCTCTATGAATAATTTTGTAAGACGAAAGAGGCATGTCACCTTTATCAATTTGCTTTTTTATTTCTTGTATTTTATCGTACTGCCTTGCCACCGGATAAGTTGCAAATTCATTTAAATTAAAAGACCTTTTTCCATCTATTACATGATTGTTTAAAAACCACGCTACCGGTTGAAGATTATTATACCAGGGATACCGCGTGTTGTTACTGTGGCAATCCTTACAGGCTATCGAGAGTATCGAATCTACATTAGCAGGAACGGGGTACAGTGTAGAAATGTCTGCCGGCTCTGATCCGGGATGGATATTTTTTTGTGGTTTTATAAATTGAATTACAATAAGAATAACCAATAAAACCACCAGTATTTTTTTTATCATAAAGTCAATCAATAAAGTGATGAAAAAGATAAATATAGAGCGCATTTATCCTGTTCTATATCTTTCCAAAAAAACAACAATATTATATAATATTCTCCTAAGTAAAAGAATAAATTATTTCAAGTTAAAATGAATTTCCAGAATATGTTCAGCATTCTGATACGATATCCGTCGGATCCGCATAGCTATTTGAAGATATTACCCGAGGTTGAACTTTAGGTTTTTGACGCGTTATATTTTTGGACTACAATTAAATGACAGCTTTCAGAAGTCACCCGTACGGAATATGGCCTGTTCTCGTATTGATATAACGACATGGACCAGGGGTGGCCAATCAGTTTTCCGGGCAATAGTGATGTTCCACACAAACCGGTACCTTCATTGGTGAAGGTAAAAGGAATTAAGACCGATAGTCTCGTGAATGCATCTGATAAAGGTGGCTATGCCCTTACCGTGATAACTGGAATTACCAGGCACATACATCATCTTCTCACGTGGCGCATAGCAAATAGCCCGGAATACCTGGTGTATTATTGAGATCTGGAAATTCAACAATGATACCCATTTATACATAACTTTATAATAGGGAGCAAACGTGTCATCCTAATTATCTGTAAACTTTTCCCAGCCATTTTCTTAACTGTTATTACTTAAAACAGGGGTCAAAGAATTCCCTGGTATAAGAAAAAATAATATTTCTGTAGTATAATTACTACATTTAATCTTCTTTTCTGCTATCCCTATCATTATTATTTTCATGTGTAAACCTTTATAAAATGGATCCTCAAAAAGTAAATGGGTTAGACTATTTTCTACCGACAACTATCGACGATGTGATATGGCTCGTAAATGATGCGGTAGCCAAGAACGAAATCATCTGTGTTCGCGGGGCAGCCCATTCATTCCCGCTTATCGATACACTCGAAAAAGGTTCAACTGGAGGCAGGCCTTACAAATATGTAATGTTGAGCAATATGTTTCATGTTTATTTTTTAGACAATGGCCTGGTAAAAGCAGAGGCTGGTTGCCATCTTGGCCCAGATCCATGGGACCCAGTAGGCGTTTCCACTAAAGAAAACTCTTTGTGTTATAAGCTCAATGACAAGGGGCTTGCGCTACCCGATCTTGGGGGCATTACCCATCAAACCATAGGCGGCTTTTTAAGTACGGCTTCTTCCGGCGGGTCTACCAAATTTTCTTTTGAAGATGCTTTAATGAGCGTTGATA
>JBDTJV010000182.1:0-2995 GCA_039935675.1 Ginsengibacter sp.
GATGGCTCTGAACAGGAAATTTTTTCCTTGCAGGAAATGGTAGAGAAATTTTCAATGGACCGCGTTCATTCTCATGGCGCCAAATTTGATTTTGAAAAAGCAAAATGGTTCAATCATGAATGGATAAAAAACGCTTCTGTAGAAAGATTAATACCGGATGTCAAAAAGGTATTCGAAGAAAATGGGGTGGAAGGTGAAGAAAAAGACAAACTGGAAAAAATCATTGCGCTGGTAAAAGACAGATGCGTTCTGCTTAACGATTTCTGGCAGCAGGCGGGGTTCTTTTTTATTGCGCCCGGTGAGATTGATACTTCCATTTTGGTTCCTAAATGGGATGAAAACAAAAACCAGTTTTTTGTTGAATTGATCAGAACTTATTCCTTTATGACTTTATGGAATCAGCAGGAAATAGAACACACTTTTAAAGAAATGGCGGCTGCAAGCCGGCTAAAACCAGGCGATCTCATGTTCCTTTATCGTATCATGCTGGTTGGAGGAAAATTTGGCCCTGGGGTATTTGATATATCATCAATTTTGGGTAGAGAAGAAACTATGAAAAGAATTGAACATACTCTATCTTTAATGAAATAATATGAAAGAAAATGTTTTGATAGCAAGGACTTGTTTTGGGTAACATGATTGCGGGCTTTTACTTTGGTTTTGCAGATTATATTAAAAATGGCGTGAAAGAAAGTAGAAATGTTTAAAATTAATTTACATGAAAAAAGAGATTCATATTTTTAATTCTTTTGAAGAACAGAACGCATGGCACCTGGCGCAAATGCAAAAATCTACAGTGGAAGAGCGTTTTAGACAGTTGTATTTAATGCAACAGATGAGTAAACTTTTGCATCCTCCCCAAAATTCTGAAAAAAAAATTGTTATTAAAAAATGGAGTTATTAGATAAAGTCTTTTTGCTTTTTTTTAGCTGTGCCCAGGAAAATAAAGTCAGATATATGATCATTGGAGGCTATGCGGTAAATTACTACGGTTACAATCGAAATACAGGAGATTTAGATATCTGGATGGCTCCGACAAATGAAAATAAATTGGCGTTTATCCAAACCCTTCTATGCCTGAATTATTCTGAAGATGAAGTAGCTCCGCTATATCAAAAAGATTTTACACAACCGTTTGTTACTACAATTTCAGGAGACGGCCCTACTATTGATTTCCTCACTGTTGTGCATTTTTCACTTTCATATGATGAAGCGGAAAGTAAGAAAGAGGTTTATGAAATAGTGCCTGGTATTTTTATTAATATTACTCCTTATGATTTTCTTATTAATATGAAATTGAAGGCCAGAAGAGACAAAGATTTGTGGGATGTCGCGAGATTGGATGAATTGAAATTAAAAAACAAAAAAAAATAGTTATGGATTTTTCAACAATAAAAATTTCTCCTGACAATCAAATTTTCACCATTACCATCAACCGGCCTGATAAATTAAATGCTTTGAACCAGACCGTTTTGGATGAATTGAATCATGCAATGAATTTGATTTATAATGATGAAAATATAAAAGCAGTAATCATAACTGGCGCCGGCGAAAAAGCATTTGTTGCCGGAGCTGACATTGCAGAGTTTGTTTCCGTAAAAGATAATGAAGGCGCTTCTCTTGCTAAAAAAGGCCAGGCTATTTTTTTTAAAATAGAGAATTGTCCTAAGCCCGTAATTGCTGCTGTGAATGGCTTTGCTTTGGGCGGTGGTTGTGAGTTGGCGATGGCCTGTCATTTCAGACTGGCGAGTACTAACGCAAAATTTGGCCAGCCGGAAGTAAACCTTGGATTGATTCCCGGATATGGTGGCACACAAAGATTAACCATGTTGGTTGGAAAAGGCAAAGCGATGGAACTAATGATGACAGGAAATATGATTGGAGCGGAAGAAGCAAAAGCGCTTGGATTGGTTAATTATGTGGAGTCGCCCGAAAACCTTTTGCCAAAAACAAAAGAAATTTTAAATACCATTTTGGCCAAGTCTCCTGTCGCCGTTTCGAAAGTTATTTCCGCTGTAAACGCGTTTTATGATCATCAAAAAAACGGATTTGATGAAGAAGTCAAATTGTTTGGAAGTGTTTTTGAAAGTGATGATAAAAAAGAAGGCACCGCTGCTTTTTTAGAGAAAAGAAAACCGCTTTTTAAATAGCTCATTGTTAATTTTTGGAAGAAGAATTAACCTTTTAACCACATTCTTTGCATTTATTGATGGATTTTTTCATTTGAGTAAATCAAATCACTCTTATTTGCCTTTTTCGTTAATGGGTTTAATATAGTAAATCAAAGGTGTATTTACTCAAACTTCAAAATTAATTTGTAACCTTACACGTTACAATTTATATTTGCAAATGATTGTTTCTATTGTTCATAAAGGTTTAAAAGGACTTTGGATTAAGGACGATCCTTCAGGACTTCCTCCAGAACAAATTGAAAAGATTCGGCGCATCCTCGAAGCCTTAGATAGCGCAACTACACTTGCTCCTTTGAAGGTAATTCCAGGGTATAAGCTGCATCAACTTAAAGGAAAACTGAAAGGATATTGGTCCGTGTGGGTAACGAGGAATTATCGCATTACCTTTCGATTTGAAAAAGAAAATGTTCATGTGGTGGATTATCAGGATTACCACTAAAATTTATTAAAATGAAAAGACAAATGAAACCTGTTCATCCCGGAGCCATTCTTCGCGAAGACATTTTAAACGAAATGAATTTAACTGTTACCATAGCTGCCACACGGCTAGGTATTAGCAGAAAGCATCTTTCAGGAATAGTGAATGAACAAGTTTCTATGACGGCAGAAATGGCTGTTAGACTGGAACAGGCATTTGGAGTGGAAGCTGGCTTCTGGCTTGATCTGCAAAAAAAATATGATATTTGGAAAGTACATCAAGATGGCAATATTCATGTTGACAGGATCAGAGCGTAAAAATGGATTTGATGAAGAAGTCAAATTGTTTGGAGTGTTTTTGAAAGTGATGATAAAAAAGAAGGCAC
>JBDTJV010000183.1:0-3757 GCA_039935675.1 Ginsengibacter sp.
GCTTTCTGGCAGTTTGATGAAAGCCCGGTGCCTGTTTTTCAAATGACCAATTTCGAAGGAACTCACCCAGAGCAGGTTAAGATCCCGATTCCCCAACCCGGCGACCCAAATCCTAAAGTGAAAATTGGGGTAATAGATGTAAAAACAAATAAAAAAATATGGCTACAGCCGGATGAAACCGGCGATTTTTATATTCCAAGAATATACTGGACAAGCGATCCGGATGTAATTGCCATGATGACTTTAAACCGTGCACAAAATGATATGAAGCTTTATTTTTTTAACGTAAAAACAGGTGATCACCGGGTGGTGCTGGAAGAGAAAAACGATACCTGGGTGGACATTTTTAATTTTTATACCGATGTAAATGATATGATTTATTTTCCTGCAAAGTCCAGGGAATTTTTTTGGGTGTCTGACCGATCCGGATATTACCATATTTATCGTTATAATTATGAAGGCAAATTAATCAACCAGGTCACCAAAGGGGATTGGGATGTAATAAAAGTGACAGGGATCGATGCGGCTACTAAAAAAGTTTATTATCTTTCTGCAGAAGCTTCTCCTTTGCAACAGCAACTTTATTCCATTGATTTTAACGGAGAAAATGAGAAGAAATTAACTTCTGTTCCGGGTTTTCATTCAGTTAATATGAGCCCAAATACTTCATTTTATCTTGACAGCTACAGTAATATTCAAACACCGGAGCATGTGACACTTAATAATAATATTGGCAAAGAACTAAAGATGATGGTTGACAATAATGAGGTTTCTGAATTCGTAAAGATTCATGACTATTCTTATCCTGAATTGACCCGGTTCAAAACATCTGACGGGGTTAATCTTGATGTTTCGATAATGAAGCCTTTTGATTTTGATTCCACCAAAAAATATCCAGTTGTTTTCACCGTTTATGGAGGCGTACAATCTCACGATGTATATGATAGTTGGGAAGCCGATGGTTGGAAGCAATGGCTGGCGCAAAACGGCTATGTCGTTGTTGACGTCAATAATCGTGGCATTGCAAATTATGGCAGTAAATTTATGAAAATCGTTTATAAACAATTAGGTAAATGGGAGAGCAATGATTATGCAGAAACAGCAGGATACCTTTCAACGCTGCCTTATGTAGATACTTCAAAGATGGCCATAATGGGTACAAGTTATGGAGGTTATATTTCCGTCTATACACTTGTTACTCATCCGGGTGTTTTCAAAGTAGGCATCGCTAATTCACCGGTTACAGATTGGCGGCTTTATGATGATATTTACACAGAGAGATATATGGCCCCTTTAAAGGATAATGAACAAGGATACATTAATAGTGCAAGTACAACACACGCTGCAAATTTGCAAGATCATCTTCTACTCATCCATTCAATGAGCGACGATAATGTTCATCCTGCTAATACCATGCAATTGCTCACCGCCCTGACAAACGCGGGCAAGGATGCTGATCTGCGAATTTATCCGCCAGGTGCACATGGTGCTGCTTATAATCTTCAAAGTTATTTGCTGATCAACCAGGTTTCTTTTGATTTTTTACAACGCCACTTAAAAGGGGAGAAGGTGACTGGTAAAAATTAGTAAGATTCCTATATTATGTTGGCTCTTTTTATAGAAAATAAATAAAATAATTTTTATGTCTAAATCTTTAGCAAGGATTTTGCGTATTAATTGCTTTTTACTTTTTAATCAATCTTGCATTTAAATGCCTATCATGAAATCAATGTTTTTTTCTTTATCGTTTTTTTTATTTTCTACGCTTTCATTTTGCCAGCTTAAAACCAGTGAGAAGTGCCCGGATATTAATGTTGACCTGCTGTATGGCGTTGTAAACGGAACCATTCTTCCTACTTCTAATATTGCTCTGATCAAACATGATTTACCTTGTTTTACCAGCACTGAAGATAAAGGGATCACTAATAAATGTGGTGCCAGCGTATCCTATAAAGATAAAGACATCTGTTTTTATACCGATCGCAATTATGTAGAGATCGGTCCTGATTTCAAAGGTAAATTGAGTATTCCTCTTATGGGCGCAGCAAGGGATGCAATTTTCAAATACCTGGGCGCGCCCGAAATAAAAGAAGCTACCTGGGAAGCCTTTAAAACGTCTTACGGAATTTTGATATTATATTATAACAAAGAAAATAAAATTAACAAGATCCAGTATAGCACCAAATCCGCAAGTACTATCCAGCTTTGCGAGTAGAATCCCTACTTATAACTTCGGAAATGGATGATTTTCCAGGAAATCCGACTGGTTAAAATAGATCAGTTTTTCTGAAGATTTTGAAATGAATAACGCTATACTCTTATGCCCGGTGTCATCTATTTTGGCAATCAGCTTTTTTAATTTTTGGATTACCGGATTAACCATTTCCGCTTCATAATTTCTTAAAAGGTCTTTTTCTGTTTTTAATACGTAACTTTTTAAAACTTCTTCCAACTCTGATTTGTTTCTCATTTTTGGATCAAAAGGAATAATAATAGAAACATGGGGGAAGTTTTGATAATCGGCCATTTCCTGGCAACAATTTGGATTTTTCATCTGGGGTAATAATATTCTTCAAAATTACAGTAGTGCGTACTTGTTTTTTACTGATCTGCCTCATTAAAAAGTATGATCCTAATCATTTATTCAACCTAAAAATACGGGAAATTTTCTCCTCCTTACGGGGATTGTTAATGTTTTCTATAGGAATTGGGGAAGAAGAGAATCAAATAATATTCCCATTTATTTGTTGATTTACTGATGAAAAATACAATTTTAGGCTAAAAATTTTATTTAAGTAAACTTATTGTAAAAATATTTATATTTGCAGACTTTTTCAAGTAGGCAATCATTTTTTGGGTATCTTATTTGATAAATGTGGTATACTTCTTGTCTTTTATGGCAGGGAAAAATTATTCTAAAAGAAAGAAATTTTTTTTTGTAATCGTTACTTAATCTAACGGATTTCATTAAAGAATATAAACCCCCAATTCGTCCTTATGCTCGAAAATTTTTTTAAAAACAAGTACGCGCCCAGATGGATCATCTTTTGCTGTGATCTCCTCCTCATCTCCTTTGCTTTCCTTTTCTCTTTTTTATTGGTAAGACATCTTTTGCTGGATGTTAAAGGCTTTGAGAAATTTTTGCCTGCGGTGTTAATTAACCTCGCAACTTATGGCGCCTGTGTTATTTTTTTTCCAATCTACAAAGGTATCATTAGGTATTCTGAAATAAATGATATAATGCGGATCATCAAATTCGCAACTTTACAATTGGTAATTTGGCTTTGTATTTATTCAATAGACCGCCAATCTATTGTCACAGGTTCAGTGCCCATACCTTTATTGATTATCAACTTTTTTAGTGTGATTTTCATATTAGTGATGTTCCGCCTGTTGATAAAAGAAGTCTATTCTAAGGCAGCTCAATCAAAAGCTGTCCAGGTTTCAAAGAGCATCATTTATGGAGCAGGTGAAATGGGACAAGTGACCAAACAGATATTAGAGCAGGATATCAAAAATAACATGGTGGTTGTAGGATATATAGAAGATAGTTCTTCCAAAATCGGAAAGAACCTTGCTGGGTTGCCTATTTATAATGCTGCCAGTCCACGATTAGCAGCCATGTTAAGACAAAAGCAAATTACTGACCTTTACATCGCAATTGATAAATTATCTGTTGAAAAGAAAATGGCCATTTCAGATATTTGTTACCCTTTGAATATTAAGATCAATATTATTCCTCATGCTGCTGAATGGC
>JBDTJV010000184.1:0-7141 GCA_039935675.1 Ginsengibacter sp.
ATTGTTCTTCCATTAATATTTCGGGCTTTTCATACTCCATACACAGGTATAACTTTTCCAAAGTATTTAATTTCATGTAAGGGCAATCATTGCACGCGCATGCATTATCTGGAGGAGCGGGTATAAAAGTTTTAAGTGGTGATTCGATCTGCATCTGGTGAATAATGCCAGATTCCGTAACAACAATAAATTTCGTTGCCGGATTTTGAGCAGTATATTTTAATAAACCACTGGTGCTTCCAATATAATCAGCCTCTCTTAAAACCACTTCTTCACATTCGGGATGGGCTATCACTTTTGCATCAGGGTGACGCATCTTTAATTTGGTAACTTTTTGAGCGCTGAAAAGTTCATGAACCATGCAAGAGCCGTTCCACAAAACCATGTCTCTCCCCGTTTTCTTGATTAAATACGCGCCCAGATTTTTATCAGGCGCAAAGATAATTTTCTGTTCTTTTGGTAAGCTATTTATGATTGTTTCTGCATTGGAAGAAGTACAAATAATATCACTCAACGCTTTCATTTCAGCCGAACAATTGATGTAGGTAATCACCAA
The DNA here is from genome assembly GCA_039935675.1 of Ginsengibacter sp. Taxonomy (GTDB): domain Bacteria; phylum Bacteroidota; class Bacteroidia; order Chitinophagales; family Chitinophagaceae; genus Ginsengibacter. The sequence goes on from JBDTJV010000184.1 coordinate 557, forward strand.
ATGGTCCGGATGTTCCTCTTTAAATTTTTGAAAAAGATCTGCAGGTGCTGAGTCTGCAAGTGAACAACCGGCTTTGAGGTCCGGGAGAAGCACTTTTTTATGCGGATTCAGGATCTTGGCAGTTTCAGCCATAAAATGAACCCCGGCAAAAACGATTATATCCGCATTGGTACTGGCAGCTTTTTGTGAAAGTGCAAGACTGTCGCCAATAAAATCGGCAACATCCTGGATATCCGGTTCCTGGTAATAATGGGCAAGTACGATGGCATTTTTTTCCTGTTTTAAACGGTTAATTTCTGAGAACAGGTCCAAGTTAACATCAATATCCAAATCAAGAAAACCTTTTTTTTGCAAATTCATTTTTGCCATGTCAATGTTAATATCTGCCATAGTATTTAGTATTAATTCAATTTTTATTTAAAGGCCTATTACTATTAAGGGTGTGAATTTGTGGAAATTATTTAATTTCCAGTTGATGCAAATTTAAAATTTACTTCTTACCCACATCAATCCACATTTTTTTAACATCATCCTTTTAGCATTCCTGCTCATTATTTTCTAATTTTTAACATTCGTTGATAAATAAAGACGTGAATAAAAAGAATGACTTTTTTTAATCCAAAGATGTTAATTCAGAATGGATAAATTGTGACTTCTTTAGGCAACTAGACAAATTCCGGGTAAAAGGGAGTAAGTTATTAGAAGTTATTAAGAATGATTTTTAGAAAATGCCGCATTTCCCACAGAAAAAACAATTTTCTAACATCGGATGTTGAAAAGTATGTTTTAGATTTTTCAGAAATAGTACTTCCAAAAATCCGGATAAATAAAAAACACTGCCACACTGAATCTGCAAGGTTATCCACAATTTGTTCCTATACTATTTTACACTATTTTTGCCGCCTTATTTAAAATTCAAGAGATATTATAATATGTCAATCATTCAGACTATACGCGAAAAAGGCGCGGTAATCGTAATTGCACTAATTGGAATAAGTCTTATCAGTTTCATTTTGATGGATTCTATGAGCAGCAGACACACCGGCTCTTTGTTTGGAGGTGGAAATTCCAGTAGCATAGGAATAGTAAACGGGGAAAAAATCAACATTAATGATTTTAATGATAAAGTAAAACAGGTGCAACAGCAATATCCCAATGCAGGAGCCGCTCAGAACAACCAAATCTCAGAATCTGTTTGGAATCAAATGGTTGCCCAAAAGATCGTACAAGGTCAGTTTGATAAATTAGGCATCACTTTCACCCCGGATGAAATGAGTTCTATAATGTTTAGTGACCAGGCTCCTCAGCAATTAAAACAAGCCTTCACTAATAAACAAACCGGGGAATACGATATAGACCAGGCAAAACAATGGTGGGCGCAAACGAAAAAAAATAAGAACGAAGACCAAAGAAACGTAATTATTTCGCAGTTGATAGACCCAATGCGTTTGACTGCTTTATATTCTAAATATACTTCAATGATCGCAGGAAGTATTTATCAACCTAAATGGCTGGCAAAAGATCAGGCAGAAGAAAAAGATCAGTTTTCAAATATTTCTTATGTAGCTGTTCCATTTACTACTATTAGTGACAGTGCAGTAAAAGTGAGCGACGATGATATAAAATCTTACATTAATAATAACAAGGCAAAATACAAACAGGAAGCCGGTGTGATGATTTCTTATGTTTCTTTTAATGCATCTGCAAGCGCCGCCGACAGCGCCAAAATTTTGGAATCACTTAAAGAACTCAAGCCACAATTCGCAGCAGATTCCAATGCTAAATTTTTCCTTGGTAGAAATTCTACTTCCATTCCATTTTTTGACGGATATACACCGGCTTCTAAAATGGCCAATCCAAAAAAAGACTCACTTATTCCTTTGCCGGATGGGGCTGTTTTTGGACCATATCAGGATGGAAATAATTATGTATTGGCTAAAAAAATCTCGACTAAAATAATGCCTGATAGCATTAAATGCCGCCACATTTTATTAGGAACTGTTGATCCTCAAACTCAACAACCCATAATGGATGACAGCACCGCTCACCGCATAGCAGATAGTATAGCGTTGGCCATTAAAAATGGAGCATCTTTCGATGCTTTGGAACAAAAATATTCTACAGACCAGGCTGCAAAACAACAAAATGGCGTGATGACTTTTGACCTGATGACTATACAAGGTGATAGTTTTTCCAAAGAATTTGCTGACTTTTTACTGAATGAAAAAGGAGAAACCAAACAGGTAGTAAAGACACAGTTCGGATGGCATTATATAGAAATACTTGACAAGATTAAACCAGAGCCAGCCTATAAGATTGCGTATATGGCTAAAGAAATAGCGCCAAGTGATGAAACAATTAATGCTGCCAACACCGCTGCGATCAAACTATCAGGAACGACAAATTCAGTAAAAACTTTTGATGATTATGTACAGAAAAATGGCTTGAAAAAAGTAGATGTTCCTGTTGAGGTAAAGGAAAATGATTACCAATTGGGTGATATGCCAGATGCTCGCACTATCATAAAATGGGCATTCGATGCAAAAGAGGGAGCCGTTTCAGATCCTTTTTCTGTAAATGATAATTTTGTGGTTGCCATAGTAGATAGAAGGATCAAAGAAGGTATTCCTGATGTAGCTACTGCGCGTCCCTTGGTAGAAACAACCATAAGGAATATGAAAAAAGCTGATGAGATCACGAAGAAACTAAACAATCCTTCTACCCTGGATGCAGCAGCAGCCTCTTATCATTTGCAGGTATTAACTACCGGCCAGGATTCAACACTAACCTTTAATGCTCAAATTATTAATGGAATTGGCCACGAACCTAAAGTAGCCGGCGCTGCCTTTAATAAAACATATCAAACCAAAGTATCTCCGCCTTTCGCAGGAAATTCCGGAGTTTTTGTGATCAAAATAAACGGTATTTATTCAAAAGCGCCTGTGCCTGCTGTGCTGCTTAAATTACAGGAAAACGAAGAAAATAATAAAAATGTTCAATCTGCTTTGAATGAATCGTTCGAAGGATTGAAAAAAACAGCCGACATAAAAGATTATAGAAGCCGGTTTTTTTAAAAAATAATTTAGAGTTTCAAAAAAAGCCATCCTTCCAGGTGGCTTTTTTTATGATTTGAATCAAAAATAACGCAAGAAGGATTTTGTAACTTTACCTAAAATAGAAAGTATGGAAGATGTTATTATAAACAAAGTAGCGCAAAGCGCTTTAACAACGCTTAACTTGGAGAAGTTTTATCCAGCTGAAGAAATTGTTTCTTTCGATTTAAAAGATCATTTATTCATGCAGCTTATCCTAAAAGAAAAAGAATATAGGGAGGCTTTAAAAATAACAGATTGGAATACCTACCAGGATAAAATAGTGGCGATCCATTGTTCCACAGATGCCATCATTCCTTTATGGGCATATATGTTAGCGGTTTCTTACTTACAGCCATTTGCAAAGGATATTATTTTTGGAAACGAGCGAGAAGTATTCAACGCGGTGTTTTTAAAAAACCTGGGTAAAATAGTTGCCAAAGAATTTGAGGGAAAAAGAGTGGTGGTAAAAGGCTGTGGAGATAAAAAAATTCCTGAAACCGCTTTTGTAGAGGTCACTAAAATTCTTCGGCCGGTAGTGAAAAGTATTATGTACGGAGAACCTTGTAGCACAGTTCCCATTTTTAAAAATAAATAAAAATCAGCCCAAAGTATAAATTCTACTTAATTGTTCGTTTACTATAACCCAACTAAAAACCTGGACAGAAAATCGCAAGGTCGATAGGGATTCTTTTCTATTGTGTTTTTACAATCCAAACAGATACTGAACCTCCCTCGCAATGAAACTCACCCCAACCTTCATTATTAACCTGAACTTCTTGCTGGATTTTTCCAAGCAGATCTATAAAAGTTTTACCAGCATATCGTTTTCCAATTTCCATATTTTTGAAGCCGTCACCACCATTGGATAACAAAACTGCGCAACCGCCATGGTCATCATCACCACCACGGGTCCAGCCAATACAATTTTCGTGATCAAAATAATCCCGTTGTTCTCCATAGGCGAAATTTTGACGTGCATGCAACAAGTTTTCAATATTCTCTGCTTTTTCAAGCCATATTTCATAATCTTTTCCATCCTTGCCTTTATCCACATAATGTGCTCCATAGAGATCCGGATAAAAAATACAGGGATAACCTTCCTGCCTCAATAATATTAATGAGTAAGCAATCGGTTTGAACCACGCTTCTACCGGAGCCTGTAAAGATTGCAAAGGTTGTGTATCATGATTATCCACCACAGTTACAGCAAGTTCTGGCCGTACGGACAACAAAGTTTCATTTAGGATATTTCTCATATCGTAGTTGTTCCCAAGACTGGATGCATCATGAAAATTTTGATGTAATGATGCATCAAATAAACTCATTTCACCATTAGTTGCATCAATGTATTTTAATAATAAATCGGTAGTACCGGGCGCCCAGTATTCTCCTACAGCAAATATTTCTTTGCCAGTCGATTCTCTAAAATCTCTTAACCAATCTGCAATGAAATTTGTTGGCATATGCTTTAAAGCGTCCAGTCGAACGCCGTCAAAATTTCGCTGGTACCAATACCATTTTGCCCAATCGTTTAGTTCTTTGCGAACAGCCTCATTTCTAAAATCGATGTCATTGAACATGAGGTAATCATAATTTCCTTTTTCACCCGTGATCATCTCTTGCCACGAATCTCCATTTCCATTCATTATCCTAAAAATTCCATTTTCTTTCTTATCAAAGGCATAATCTACTCCGCTGAAACACATAAAATTCCATTCAAAAGAAGAATATTTTTTTGCCCTGCCGGGAAAAGTGAATTTGGTAAAAGCCTCTATTTCGAAAGGTGCAGAAAGTACTTTAGTTCTGTTGTCAGGATTTACCTGTACTACTTTTACTTTTTCCAATTCATCACCACCTGCTTTATGGTTTAAAACGATATCAACAATTACCCTAACTTCCTGTTCGTGCAAAGCATCTATGGCCTCAAGATATTCCTCCCGTGTTCCATATTTGGTACGCACCGAACCTTTTTGATCAAATTCGCCCAAATCATAAAGATCATAGACATCATATCCCTCGCTATAACCTCCGCCAGAACCTTTGTATGCTGGTGGAAACCAGACAGATGAGATGCCAAGTTCTTTTAATCTTGGCGCTTCAGATTTTAATTGTTTCCAAAGATTGCCGTCATTGGGTAGATACCAGTGAAAGTATTGGATCATGGTTCCGTTCTGCATATTTCTTTTTTGCGATGCAGATCAAATCACGTACCGGATTAAAAGTATGTTTAAAGAAAAACAGGCCGGAAAGTTTCTGCCGAAAATGGGGCGGGAAAACCATTTTCCGAAACTACGGAAGCAGCAATTTTCCCCAGGGCATCGGAGCTCATTGCAGAATATCCGTTTCCTCCGGCAGCAACAAATAAATTATTTCCCACCTCACCTATGTATGGCTTTCCGTGAGGAGTATAGCAAACAATGCATTTTTTTGTAAAGGAATCAGAGATGCCAATTGAAGGAATTAGCTGCAAAAGATAATCTTTCATGATCGCCAGGTTGTTTTCATTATTCCCGATTTTAAACCAATCCTGAATTTCTTTTAAATCTTTAAAGAAAACGTCAGAAGGGAAATTGGCACCTATTTTTAAATAAAAATTCCCATCCGGGTATTCCAGGGGACGTATTAAATAGATATCATCAATTTCTGGTTCCTTGATTTTGTATAATAATCCGGGAAGTTTGGCTAGGCGCAAACCTTCTGCCACACTGGTTTTTACCCAAATAGTGCTTTCGCTTTTGAGTGTAAGCGCCAACTTTTCAGGTAAAAGATTGAAAAAATTTACAAATGATCCAGGGGCCAGCAATACCTTTTTCGTCAGGAAAATTTTTCCAGAATAAGTAGTGATTTTTAGATCCTTTGAATCATTTGAAATATCAATGGCAGTATCATTGAAAACCTCTCCGCCATTTTTTTGAAATAAATTTAATTGAGCTTTTATCAACAGACGTGGGTTAATATGACCAGACGGCGCTGCTTCAAAAATTCCCTTTGAAGAATCGGGGAAATGATAATTTGGCTCAAAAGAATTCAACTTTTCCCCCGAATCAAAAGACTGAAAATTGACTGTAAAAATTTTTGATTGCTCCGCAATATTTTCCAGGTAAGTATCCATACCGTAGGGATTTACATACAGGCAGCCTTCTTTGGAATGAAACCTGATATTACTTTTCTCTTCCATTGAAGAATAGGCATTTGCTGATTGTTGATTCAGTGAGGTTGAAACAGGATCACGACCGAAGATCCTTTGAATTCTTGCCCGGTCGTAATGGCTGGCAAAAACAATTTGTTGGTCTAAAACCTTAGCTTCATCCGGGCCAATTAGCGCCACTTTTTTTCCAGGCTCGCTGATATATTTTGCAGCCGCGGATCCTATTAAACCTGCTCCTATTATTATACAATCATAGATCATATTTACAATCTTTAATTTTTAGTAATTCAATCTCTTTATTTTTCTTTCCACTTCACTGTCGCACATTAATTCTTCCAATCG
>JBDTJV010000185.1:0-4762 GCA_039935675.1 Ginsengibacter sp.
CATCAATTTTTAATTTATAAAGAATTTTATCATCGCTTTGCCTGGTTACTTCGCTCACCTGGTGATTTTCTCCTGCTTCTTTAGTTTCCAAAATGCTGCTTGCATAGTTGGTTAAAGGAAAAACGTACGCAGAATCTTTAGAAATAGCAATAACGGCAATAGAATCAACATCCTGCTTGTGATGAGCTTTTAAAGTAGAATCAATATCGGTCAAATTTGGATTGTGAAGGAACTCGTCACCAATGATAACCACTGTATCCAAACCTTCTCTCTGGCTGAAAAAATAACCCGCATACCTATTCCCTATTCCATTCAAATCGCTTACAAAAGTAAAGTACCTTTCACTGTAAGGAGTCGGATAACGTGCATCTCCATATTTCAAATTAGTTAGCTGTGTTATTTGGTTTAATCCCGCTTTATCCGTATTAAAGTTGGTAACCATAAAAATATTAAACCGATTGTTCATTACGGAAGTATCTCCTCCTTTTGCATCCGCAGATGGTCTGTTGCTGGAAAAAATAATTCCTTCTTTACCAGGAAGATAAACATATGACGGATCCAGGTCGTCATACACATCATTAGTAACCTGCCGGACTTTTCCATTTGTGAGATTATAGGTGTAAATATCAGAATGGCCATTTTTAACCGCGCTGAAAAGCAATGATTGACTCGTAACCATGTATTTCATATCCTGTACCTGGTCAAAAATATCAGTGAGATCTTTTGTAAAGGGTTTTTGATTGCTGATGACGTCATACACAAAAAGCTTTAACCTTCCCTGGTCTTCATAAAGCACAGAAAGCCTTGTTCCTTTCGGATCCCAGGCCATCATCGGGTAATTGGGATTCATGGTATTCTGATAAGTCTTTATCCCGAATTTTAATAAGGTTTTATCCTCTCCATCTTCGTTAAGCAATAATTTATATTGTCCTTTTTTATATTGAACTACCGCGAAATCTCCATTACGTTTATTGGGATTTACATTGAAATGGAAATAATCCACTCTTTTACCAACTGTATAATCTGTTATTTCACTTCCTTTCGGATAATTTTTTCTCCGGGCAATATCGTTGTCATATTTATCCTGTTCATATTGCATAAAATCTGACAACAGGTCTTTAAATCTTCTTTTCTTCGTTACCTGCTGTGTGGCACGTTTCAGGCTTTTGTAAACCCTTGCGAGATACAATAAATAAGTAGTGTTGTCTTGTTTATATTTTTCTTCAATGTAATACCAAAATGCATGTCCGGCCAATAAAGGATGATCAAACGCAAGCTGGTAAAAAGTAGTATACTTGTCACTTAGCATCGCATTTTTCAGGTCATCATCCAATTGAGGGCTCCAGTGTTCGCCTACATATGCAATATAGCCATCTACCAGCCATTCCGGAAGATCGAGCAATGCGGCGTTTCCCGCTACTTCTCCCAGGTCTTCTCCGAATAAAATATTGCGCACTAAAATTCCGGCAATACCTTCTCTTATCTGTCGCCTCAGGTCTGCATGGTTTCCGTTGAAATAAACAATCATTTTGTTGTTCACCAGTTTCGTAACGCCACCTGCATTTTGCCAATCCTGTCCAAGCCCGATGTTGCTTTGCTTCATATCATCAAAAGTGTTGTAGATGATAATATTTACACGTCGCTGTAGGCTGAATTCGACAAATTTTTCAATTCCAGGCAATTCTTCTTCTGCTACCTGGGCTACATATTTTGAGAGTTCCTGCCCACTCTGGTTGAAATAACAATTGAAATTTTGTGTCTGGTAATATTGCCATTTAAATTTTTTGTACTGAATACGGTTTTTACCATACTGAACTGTACTCACCTGGGCACAAACCAATCCTGCCATCAATAAAAAAATAGGAATCAGAAATATTTTTTTGTACTTTAGTTTCTTGTGATCTTGCATGTGCTTTATCATTATAATCGCCTAAAATTAAACGTTTCGGGTTAATCGGTGAAATGAATTATTGAACCATTCATATACGTTATGTTCCATTTAAAAGTTTTTACATTCAATCCGGTAAAGGAAAATACTTACCTGCTCTACAATGACGAAAAAGAATGCATCATAATTGATCCAGGATGCTATTTCGACGCCGAAAAAGAAGAATTAAAATCTTATATCGGGGTTCATCATCTCCAACCCCGGTTATTATTAAACACTCATTGCCACCTTGATCATGTATTCGGCAATAAATTTATTGCAGAAGAATATAATTTAACGTTAAAAGCGCATTTACTGGAAAAAGAAATCCTGGAAATGGCGCCGGCTTCGGGTTTAATGTTCAATCTTCCATTCGATAATTACCAGGGTGAGGTGATTTACCTTGAAGAAGACGATATTATTTCTTTAGGAGAGGATAAGTTAAAAATTATCCATGCACCCGGTCATTCGCCCGGAAGCATTTGTTTTTATTGTGAAAAGCAGCATTTTATTATTGGCGGTGATGTTCTTTTTCAAAATAGCATCGGTCGCACGGATCTTCCTTATGGAAATCATGAGGATCTTTTGAGAAATATCAGGAGCAAACTTTTTTTACTGCCCGAAGATGTGAATGTCTATCCGGGACATGGCCCTGCAACCACCATTGGTGAAGAAATAAAAAACAATCCTTATCTGCAGTTTTCATAGATTTCTTTTTTATAAGACTGATTAAAAATCAATCTTATTTCTTCATTTACTATTCGCCTTACCGGTAAATAAAATAGATATTATAGAATTGGATTGTTTGTTCAAAAAAGAATGGTAGCGATATGTTGAACCACTTTTTCTTAGTCTCACGGGAATTATTACGCACAATATGTGGTTAACAGCACAAGAAAATATTTGATCAAATTCCAATAGAATGTAGCAATAACAGAGCTTTACGAAGAAAATACCTAATCCAATAAATTGAAGGATTCTCTTATTTTTGAAAGTGTTTGATTTCTCCGAAATAATTGAAAATTAAGGTGCCAGCCTTTGAATGGTCCATTCCTTATTTTCCGAGATTGAATATAATAAGCGATCGTGAAGCCGTCCAGGCCTGCCCTGCCAGAATTCTATTTTATAAGGTTCTACCAAAAAACCACCCCAAAAGCCGGGGCGAGGTACTTCGCTACCTTCGAATTGGCGGGTATATTTTTTTACATTTTCCTGGAGAAAAGCGGCATTTTCAATCACTGTACTTTGGGGAGAACTCCACGCACCAATCTGGCTTTCTCTCGGCCTCACAGAAAAATAGTCATCACTTTCACCGGCACTTATTTTTTTTACTGTTCCTTCTATTCTTACCTGCCTTTCTAATTCTTTCCAAAAAAATAAAAGTGCCACGAAGGAATTCCCGCTGATCTCTTTTCCTTTCCTGCTTTCATAATTTGTAAAAAAAACAAAACCGTTCTGCTTGATCTCTTTCAATAATACAATTCTCGCAGATGGTTTACCCGAGGCAGAACATGTAGCCAATGTCATTGCGTTGGGTTCGTCAGTTTTGGCTTCAATAGCTTGCTGCCACCAACTTTCAAATTGCTTCAAAGGATCGGCGTTTGCTTCATTTTCGGTTAAGGTGCCTAGACGGTAAACCTTTCGCATGCCACTTATTTCATTCTTTTTGTCCATTCTTTTTTTCGTTTTTTTTCTTCACAAATGTAATTTACTTTAAGATTAAGTAGGGAAGAGGCGCTGGTAAAGTATTTTTTTTGGATAAAAGGATTGGATAAATTAAAACAATTCAACCAGGTAATCCTGGCTAACACCAGAAATTAGAAATACATGATTTTTGTAAAAAATAACTAGTAGATGGAAGTTACGCTTTCTGGCTCACTTGCATTAGATAAGGGTTCGTGAGAATTTGTCGGAGAAGCGGCGGTGTCTTGCAACTCGTTAGACGAACTTCCTAATTTGTGCTGAAAACTGGCCTTCAAACTATTGAATCCATCTCTCAGATTATTTTCCGGTGCTTTTACCAGGTAGGCAGATAAAATAATTCCGATAGCAGCGATGACTGCAAGATAATTACCAGCTCCGACAACAGAAGAGCCTAAGATGGAACCGGAAGCCTCAGTATAAAACCAAAAAGTAAAAATAAGCGCAATTACTCCCGCAAATAATGTAAGCATCCACATTGTTTGTTCGAGTTTGTTTTGCTGGTTATCCTTTAAAGAAATAATGCCTGCGACAAGAAAGCAAAAGAAAACGATGATTCCCTTGTTATGCATTCCGTTGACACTTTCAGTACTTCCAAACAAAGAAATAGAAGCCCATGGCAAAAACATAGAAATAAAACCGATAACGGATAAAAAAAAGATAAATTTTCTTTGTTTATTGAGCGATTGAAAATTCATGATTGTAGATTTATTAAAAATGAATAATTGTTGCAGGCTTTCATGCCGGTAAGCAATCAATTCTTATAACTACAGAGTATCATCAATCGTAAATATAAAATAATTTTATGTAATCAGTTGGGATTTTTAATGGATGAAAAGAATTTATTCTGATTTACCCTATTTTCAAGTTTAGCGAACATTTTGGCTTTTTCTTCTTTATAAATCAACAGCTTTGACTCCAACTTACTTAGATGGCCAATAAGCTACCGGAAGTTCATTTTCTTTTTTGTCCAACCCGACCAGTTGGCTTCTCAGTTCATTATTTGTACTTTTGAGTCTTGCATTTTCACTGCCAATATTTCCCTGCAGGCGCAGGATCTTTAAAGAATAAGCGAGGCGTAAATTAGTAAAATTATCCGTTTACCAAAGTGCCGACTTTTTCACCAGTTACCAC
>JBDTJV010000186.1:0-4351 GCA_039935675.1 Ginsengibacter sp.
TGGTCGCTTCCCGTAACTTAAGAGATATTGAAGAAATGCTCGAAGACTATTCTTTTATAAGGGTTCATAATTCTTACCTGGTGAACATAAATGAAATTGAAAAGTATGTAAGGGGTGAAGGTGGTTACCTGCACATGAGCGATGGTTCAATCGTCAATGTATCCAGGAGCCGCAAGGAATTGTTGATTAAAAAAATTGCAGGAAAAAGAAGTCACTAGCATCCGCCTTTGTGCAAAGTTGAAAATTAAATTATTAGTGATATATTTTTAAGTTTGAAAGATGAATACTCGCGAAGTTTGAAATCCATGCTTCGGTTCGGGTCCAACGAATAAATCTCGCGCTTCACTCAATTGTAAGACAAGATTTTAGTTTCTGTGCTTACACGTTTGCCAATGATAAAAGCCATTTAATATCATAGCGCATATCAACTTTTAATAGTGAGTGCTATTTACGACTTAATAAGAGAGTTGCAGCAGTGAAGAATAAGGCCATTGGAGCAAATTCCATGATTGAAATTTCTCGCGTTTGTAAATCAACACTTGCATTCTTAATTTTAATTTGTGATTCCAGTACGATTTGTAATATAAGGAGATAGAATATTAACCTCTAAACCTATTAGTAGGCTCGTGTTAATTTTAAGTGCTGTTTTGAAAGTGTGCTCGTAAGTTGGAGTAATAACGGGATTTATATCAGTATATGGCTCATCTGAAGCACCATAGAGATATATTGTAAGTGGAGGAGCGGGAGTATCTCCGGGAAACTCAAGATTAATCTTGAAACGTTTTAAATAAAGTTGAGCATCATTTAAAATAGAAACTGTAGGAATCGGAATATAAAAAGTCACTTTTTTATTTTGTTCACCATCTGCAATCGGTACTGAAAAAATAATTGCAGTATCTTCTATTAATTCACTTCTTAAATCATTGGGGACTTGTTCAGAAGTAAAAACATCATGAAGATCATTTGCTCGTGCAGATGCACCGGGAATCCAAATAGTTGTTGTGGGCATAATAAAATTTTAGAGTTACTAAATAATTGATAACGACGTGAGTTACTTATTTTATGTTGAAAACGGGAATAGAATGATTTTTGCTGTCAGGCCCCGCCCATCCAGAACTTTCTTTCCCGCACTTTTGTACCTATCCTCATCTTTTTTCTTAATTTGGCTTATGATCCGACTAACGCCATTCCAAGATGGGAAGCCACTTCAGCATTAAAGCCATTTTGATCGGTTTCATATTTTAAAGTTTTGAAAAAGCATAATTTTTTCAGAATCCAAGACTTATCTATTCAGGCATACTTGCCATAAAATCGGCGTTAGTATCCTTTTAGACACGCTGAATATCATCACCAGCTGTTCAATATCGGATTGACAATTAAAATTAATTAACCGGTATTGTTTTTTCCAGTGCAAATGTGTGAATGACCTAATAGAATGGTGACCTGTATAAAATAGGATGTGTCAGAAGAATTTCAACAAAGAATCTTTGGGGCTGCGGGAAACATTTGAAACAAGAATTGTCGCTCATAACGAGGTATCCCCCTTATGGCGCAAGGTTTTAGTTTCTGAGTTAGCGAGGGGACGTGCGCTAAAAATGGAGATAAAAATCTCACGCAAGCATTACATTCACACCTTGTCAGTGGAGATATTCTTTATCATTCAGAAGCATTTTGTTGTTTGGAGGTTTACGCAAGCAATTGTTTAAATAGAATAATTAGAAATCAATTTCATTTTTTTTGTACTATTTTGTATCAAATAGTTATGCCAGGTGTTGTGCGTAATTTTTATCAATAACTCTCAATCATTATGATAGGCAGCAAAGACTTCGCTGAATCAGCTAAAGGTTTTACCAAAAGCCCTTTAGGCATTATTGCTTTGTTTATTGTTCTGGTTTATGGTTTTGCAACAATTGCAGTAACTTTTGGCTCTAACTTGAAAGATTACGTTGCACCTCTAATATACTTTCTTGTATTATTTCCTGTCGTTGTATTTATTGGTTTTTTATGGTTAGTATCGAAACATTCGGATAAAATTTATGGCCCATCTGATTTTAAAAATGAAGACAATTTTATGAAAATGAAAATGTCTGCAGTTGCTTCATTAGCTGCTGCTACTGCCAAACAGCCTGACGCGAATAGTGGTGAAACTGTTCAACAGCAATTGAATTCGATTGTAGATCTCGTATCAAGGACAGCACCAAAGGAAAGTAACGATAAAAGAGAAAAGTGGAAAACTAGAATTTTATGGGTGGACGATAGACCGGAAAACAATGTTTATGAAAGAAAAGCATTTGAATCTCAAGGTTTGACTTTTAGTCTTGCGCTTTCAACAGACCAGGCATTTGAACTACTAAATGATTCAAAGTTTGCGGCTATTATATCCGATATGGGAAGAAAAGAAGGACAGCAAGAAGGATTTCTTTTATTAGAAAAATTACGAAATTCAGGTGACAAAACACCATTCTTTATATATGCAGGTTCTAACAGCATTGAGCATAAAAGAATTGCATTAGAAAAAGGGGCTCAAGGGTCCACTAATAATCCTCAAGAACTATATAAAATGGTCATGACTAAGATAGAATAAATTTCGCGCCCCTATTTGGCGCAAGGTTGTAGTTTGTGTGTTAGAGCAAGAGCCCGATTGTTCTTTGAGCAAGAAGATGTTTGTACATTTATTTTATAAGCCGCAAATTTAAATACCAGAATAATAAAGAGATATTGATCGAAGGCTGCGGCAAAAAAGAACAAACCTATTTTTAATTTAGGAATACCATCTTAGTAAACAAACAAATTCCAGCGATTTTTAATTTGCTTTTTTTAGAATAAACTTTTCCGGGATTAAATAAAGGTTCGATCTATAATTTTAATTTTTGTTTTTATCTGCATCAATCCTGTTAATACAATTCATCAATGCCCGAAAATTATGATATGTGCATTTCCATATTTGTGCTTTCAGTGCAGTCCTGCGCCAGGGTTGATTATCCAAACCTTCTTCATACCAATCGCCATGTTCATGATCGATTAAATAAGTTTGAACATACTGCCATTGTTTAAAAAACTTCTGTAAATAATGCATCGGGTCATGAGGATACATATCCGAAAACATCAGCAAGGTATTTAACGCTTCTGCCTGCGACCACCAGTTTTTACTTTTGTCGGTGATGGTTAATCCCGGCTTGTCTTTAAAATAATATCCTTCATCATAAAAACCGCCAAGCGATTTGTCCCAACCATTGCGCAAAGCCATGTCAACCATTTCTTTTCCTATAGCTAATGTTTTAGCATCATGCATGTTGCCCAAAGTTTCTGTGGCATCTTTCATCAGATAGGCCGTCTCCACATCATGACCAAAAGAAACATGATCGATGTAATGATTTTTTTTGATAATCGAATCAGAAGAATCACGATAAGAAATGGGCTTCCAGTCGTAAGTAAAATACATTCGCAGGTAGCCATCTGGTGTAATAATTGTATCCCGAATTAAATCCAGCATTTCCTGTAATCTTTCTTTCACCAACGGATCTTTCCATACTTTATACAATTCTGTCAGCGCTTCTAAAATATGTATGGAACTGTTCTGATCTTTATAACCAATATCTGAAGTGCCTGGTATATCAGCTGTCCGTATCACATGCGAACCATCCCTGTTGAGATATTGATAATAGCCTTTGTAGACAGGGTCGTGGCTGTATTTCTCCAACCACCTGAAAGTCCTTTTTGCAAGATTCAATCCGGCAGTATCTCCTGAACATTCATAGTAAGCACACAAACCATAAATGGCAAATGCATTCCCATACGCTTCTTTCATAATACTCTTCGGCGTGCCATCTCTTGCTACCAGATTATAAAAGCCACCATATTGCTTATCCCACATTTTATCACGCAGGAAATAAAAGCCATGGCGCGACATTGGTATGTAGGATGTATCATGGTAAAACATAGCAGCCTTCGCGGTCGACCATGTATTGCGTGCCTGCGTTACAATCATTTTATCCTGTGTACCCTCAGGTTTAAAGTCGTAAGAAAAAGTACTTAGATATCCTCCATCTAAAGTGTCAATATTCCGCGGATAATATTTATCCAACAAACCTTGTTTGGCGGCATAGCGCATCTGCGATTCGATGGTATCGAGGTTGGTGGTTTGGGCAAATGATGATAGCGAAATAAGAAGTGTTGCAATTAATAATTTTATTTTCATAAAAGAACTTTTAAAAATTCGAAGTGGTTTTCCCGAGAGCCATAGGCTCGTCTCATTTTATAGCATCGGGTTTCAACCCGATGCCTTTTTTGCAACGGGTTAAAACCCGTTGTTACAAAACAAAATCGATGCTACGCATCTGCAATGTAATCC
>JBDTJV010000187.1:0-5223 GCA_039935675.1 Ginsengibacter sp.
CCTTAATTTGTTGATCAATATTCAGGGAGTAAAAAGACGAATAACAAAAACGTTTGATGAAAATGAAGATCGGAAAGTGGTTTAGAATTTATTATGGTAAACTTACGGGAAGCATCGCATTCATTCCCGCAATTATTGCGGTTGCCTTTTTGTTGCTGTCATGGACAATGCTTGAAATTGATTTTTCGCCATGGGGAAAACATTTGAAATCCGGGTTTAGCTGGCTGAGTCTGAAAGATGCCAGTACTGCACGCTCCATAGTGTCTACTGTAGCCGGCGCTCTTATCTCACTCACTGTATTTAGTTTTTCATTGGTCATGATCGTATTGAACCAGGCGGCTTCTCAAATGAGCAACCGGGTACTTACCAGCATGATTGAGAATCGTTTTCAACAAATAATTCTTGGATTTTATATCGGCACTATTGTATATGCCCTTTTTTTACTAAGCACCGTGCGGGATATTAACAGCGGCATTTACGTACCTGCATTAAGTATTTACCTCCTCATTCTTCTAACGGTTTTTGATATATTTCTTTTTATTTATTTCCTGAACTATGTAACGCAAACGGTAAAATACGAAACCGTAATTCATCGTGTTCAGGAAAAAACGATGGATACGATGAAAAAAACGTTTGAAGATATTAAAGTAGAAAATGTCTCCTGGAATGACTTTCCTTTTCTGGAAATAAAGGCAAAAGAGTCCAATTATTTCCAGGGATTTAATGAGAAAAAACTTTTGAGAATAGCCAACGAGAAAAATCTATTGATTTGTTTTCTATATAAAGAGGGAACTTATTTAATAAAGGGAACTGTATTTATGAAAATATTTTACCACCATGAAATTGACGACGAGAGCATCAATGAACTTGCGTCTGAAACTGATTTTTACAAAGGACAACCCATAGAAAAAAACGCAGATTATGGTTTTAGCCAGCTGGCAGAAGTTGCCATAAAAGCGTTGAGCCCTGGCATTAATGATCCGGCAACTGCCGTTTTAACTTTACATGCTTTATCAGATATTTTAGCGTACAAATTATACCATAATCTTCCTTCAGTTAGAGTTGATAATAATGGGGTTAAAAGAATTTATGTTCCTACTTCATCATTCGACGAAATATTTGAAAAATGTATTTATCCGATTTGGAATTACGGGAAGAAAGATCAATACATTCAAAAGGAATTAATTTTAATGGCCAGGCAGTTAAAAGCTGCGGACGATAAAAACCGGCACACGTCGTTATTTGATAAATTAATAAGAGAGGTAGAAATACAAAAAGAAATTGAGATGGAGAATAATTGAATATTTAGAATGAAGTGCTTAAATCGTAAATACCTTTTATGATTATCTATTCCTAAAGAATCTTAGTGAAACTTAGTGTCTTCCTGTGTATATGTTAGCCACAAATTACCCGAATTTAGATGAAGAAATGTAAAACTTCGTTTTCTGCTTATGCCGAAGGAAATAAATTTTTAGGTTCACTGTCTTATCGCTCAGAACGAAACTCCAAATTAATATTTCAATTAATTTGTTCATTTACTATATGGAATTGAAAATAGGCAACCGCAAAATTTCCCTTTCTATTTCAGTCAGTAAAAGTAAACCTGTTACCCTCTTCTTATGCCGAATGATGTCAATATCTATATACACTGCAATGGTTTGTTTGACAAAATTGGAGCAATCTAAAAAGTTGTATTTTTGGTCAAACCATCAATATGCAAGCCATCAAACATATTTTGACGCCAGAATCGAAGGAAATAAGTATTATTCTTCCTGATAATTTCGTTCATGAGGAATTGGAGATAATCATTTTACCTGTGAGGGATATTGAAAAAATATCAGAAAAAAATCAATATAAAAGTCAGAGGGGTAAATTATCAAAAGTAGAGGCGGAGAAAATGTTATCTTATGTGGAGCAATCCAGAAAAGAATGGCAATGAAATATCTTTTGGACACTAATATTGTCATTTATTTTTTGGGAGATTTTGCATTAAGCAATAATGCTCTTGGGCGAATTGATAGCATTTGTAGGGATGAACAAAATATATCCATCATAACAAAACTCGAATTACCTGGATTTAATTTTACCTCTACAACCAATGAAATTGAAACAATAGAATTTGTCACCAAATCAATTATTTACCCTATTGTTCCTGATGTCGAAATTCAAACTATAAAAATTAGAAAATCTATAAAAATCAAATTGGCTGACGCTATTATTGCCGCTACTGCGAAGGCTCACGACCTGACACTATTGACTAGAAATATTGGCGATTTTGATCATGTCGAGGGATTAAAAATTGAAAACCCTTTTGAATGGTAATTTATCCAGTAAATTAAAAAAAGGCAACCGCGAAAGTTGCCTTTTTTAATTCAGTCGCTGCAAACCTGTAAGCCGGATTCTGTATCCCGTTTAGCAACGGGTGGCTATCATTTATCTTGCTGTTGCATTACTGCAACAATCTTAGCTGCCTACCCTTCAGCATCGGACGAGCAGCCCTTTTCCAATAATTATCGGAACGCTGATATACGTGGCATTGCAGTACACAAGGTTTACCCTTCCTAACTGTTACCAGCCAGGAACGTGAGCTCTTACCTCACTTTTTCACCCTTATCCCCACATTACTGTAGAGACGGTCATTTTCTGTGGCACTCTCTTCCCGGTGATGAAACTCAAAACCAGGACCGGTTATTAACCGGTGTGTCGCTCTTTACTGTCCGGACTTTCCTTCCCTTCCTTAAACAATCGGTTAAGACATTTTTCGGAAAGAACGATAACCCGGTTTGCAGCTTCTGTAAAGTTAAAAATTTAAAACCCAATACCGCTTTATTTTAATACTGTAAAAAGATCTCAGTGGCGCCAAATCCAAAGTTGGGGTGATATTGGTTGGCAAAAGTTCTTACTTCTTTTTTTGTCTTTAATATCTCATGAATTTCATTGCGCAACTTTCCTGTTCCCACTCCATGAATAATAATGAGATTTGGTTGGCGGTGAGCAACTGCAAGATGATAATACTTTTCAAACTCATGCAATTGAATAGTCAGGATCTCAAAATTGCTCAGCTTTTTCCAGTTGTCCATTAATTTTTCTATGTGAAGATCTACAACAGACCGTGCTGGTTCGAGTCTTTGTTTCGTTTCTGATAGGGAATAAAGATGACCAAAAGAAGGATGATATTCCGGAATAACCTCAATTGGTTTGTCCGGGTAATTTTCGAAAAGAAGAAAAGAAAATGTTGGCTCATTTTTCAATTTCATTTCTTCAATCTTTTGAAATAGTTGCTTTGCTTTTATTTTCAAATTGGTCTCAAAATTCGGTGATCTCTTTTTATCCACGTTTATGAGTGAAAAATCAAATTCAAATTTAGGCCCGTCATTCATTTCTTCAAAAGGAATATCATGCAAATAAAATTCATTAAAAGGCAAAACAGAATTCGTCAAATGAAAGTCGGAAGTGTTTTTATATTGAACCTGGTAATTAAAATTTAAAGCATCCGCAGTTTGGTTTAGCAGGTAAATTTTAAATTTCTCTACCACGTCATCATCAAAAATATCCTTATTAAATTCAGGAAGAAAGGATATCCAAACGCCAGAATGTACGGGGTTCTTTTTTACAATTGGTTCTTTCTTTAAATCGTCCACATACAATTTCTCCCTGATAGATTTTACTATCTTTTTCTCAGAAAAGCGCTTGAAATAAGGAAAGTCTATCTGGTCAAGGTAAACCGGGAAACGGATGCCTTTTACTTCAACCATCACCATTTCTTTACTCATGATCTCCACGACCTCTCCTTCCTCCTGGGAATGTAAAAGTAAAACGGTGTCGCCTAACTGGTATTTCATTGCAAAGGTTTTGTACGGTACGTCAAAGGTATTAAAACGGGGAACCGCTACCGCTTTTTAAATTTGAAGCCAGGAATTAATCCTGGGACTTTTAACTTGTAATCTTTATAGTTTTCACCAAATTCTTTCATCAATTTCTTTTCCTCAAAAACAATTCCTAATAAAACATACCCTATTAACAGAACTACCGCAATCAAATTCCCAAGTGTAGGAAAAACAAAAAATAAGCCGGCCACAAAAAGAATGGTTCCTGAATATAAAGGATGTCTTACATAACGATGAATGCCTTCAATTTTTAATTCCGCCGGTGCCGAAGCCATATATACAGACCGGATTCCGCTCAATAGCAAAAAATATTTTTTAAGAGAAATAAACATAATAAAAAGACCGGGCAATACGAGTAGAAGAACTGATAAATATTTGAGCCACGTAGAATCAATCAAAAGCGGGCTCTCAAACGAATATTGAAAAAATAGTAATGCGCTCAAAGTAATCGTAGCAAAAATGGTATAAGCAAGGCGGTAATACCGGAAATAATTACCTAATATTCTTTTGAAAAAAACTTTTATGGATGAAGAAGCAAGAATGCTGTGAACCGCATAATAAATGATCCATAAAATAACCAATATCCAGTGAAAAAGATTCAAAATTTTTTGTTCAAAAGATACATCAATTTTTTGGAGATATTCATGGTTCTTTTTATGCTAATTCTTTTTTCTTTCGCTTTTTTGTTCCTTCGATATTTGGCAGCAAGCCGGTGATAATTCCTATCAGTGGAAGAAATGAACAGACATGGAATACATATTGAATGCTGGTTTTATCAGCCAGGTTTCCCAGTAAAGCCGATCCGATACCACCCATTCCGAACGCAAAGCCAAAAAATAATCCTGACACCAGCCCGATTTTTCCCGGTATTAATTCCTGCGCATAAACAAGAATGGCGGAAAAAGCAGAAGATAAAATAAGGCCAATAGGAATGACGAGGATGATTGTCCAAAAAAGATTAGCATACGGCAAAAGCAAAGCAAATGGCGCCGTACCAAGAATAGAAAACCAGATCACATATTTTCTGCCAAAACGATCACCGAGCGGACCTCCAATCAAAGTACCAGCCGCAACAGAAAAGAGAAATACAAATAAATATATCTGTGACTGAGGAATCGTTACATGAAACTTATTGATCAAATAAAAAGTAAAATAACTGGTTAGCCCGGCGAGGTAAAAATATTTTGAAAAAATTAAAATCAATAAAATCGAAACAGAATATATCACTTTCTTTTTTGAAAAAAGTGGGTGAAAAACAGGTACATTCTGTTTTGTTTTTGAAGCCCTTTTTATCACATTTACCTTATACCAGTTTCCTACTCTTGTTAAAACAAAA
>JBDTJV010000188.1:0-2598 GCA_039935675.1 Ginsengibacter sp.
GTAAAGACAGTAAACAAACAAATACCCCCTAAAGAAAATCAGGATTTATTTTTTGAATCGGAAGCAGAAGGGATTTTTTCAAAATCTTCTTTGATAATAAAGGCAATCCTGCGCATAGCGATCGTCATTTGTGTTTCTACCGTACTAAGAGACAGGTTTAATATTTCAGCAACTTCTTTATATTTCAAACCGTCTTCTCTTATTAATTTAAAAATCATCTTGCACCTGGGCGGTAGTGTTTCGATAGTGGTTTTAATTTTAGCGTAAGTTTCCCGGTAAATCAAAATCTGATCAGGAGAAAGTGTGCCCGCTATGTCGATATTAATGGCATCGAAAGGCTTGGTGATATTCTCATTGGCTTTAGAAGAGAGATAATTCAGGCAGGTATTTTTTGTAGCTGTGTAGAGATATACTTTTAAATTCCTTATATTTTCAGCCGATTGCTTATTCTTCCAAAATTTTATAAAGACATCTTCCACTAATTCTTCAGCTACTTCTTTTTGCCTGGTAAGAACAAAGGCAAATTGTAAAAGCTTTTTATAAAAATGATGATAGACTTTCCGGAATGCTGCCTGGTTACCAGATACAATTTCTTTTTTCAAGAAATTCTCCTGGATCAAATCAAAGCAATTTTCATCTGCACTCATCTGGAAGTTGTAATTTATAGCCAGCAATAACATTAAACAGGATGTAAAATTAATAGTTTTTATTATTAATGCTGAGAAAGCTTTTGCAAATAGAAAATAAAACTCACGCGAAAGTGTGAGAAGTAGAAGTAGATGTTTATTGGTTAATTCTATCTGATGAGTACGGAATAAGTAAAATACAAATCGTGGTTATTTGTTCCTTTACTACATCTGCTTATCTGAATTTAAATTTGGGACGATTGGCGTGATTGATAATCACGCTAAATAAAAATTGCAAATTTGATTTATTGAAAAAGGAAATTATGCCAGAAGTAGCACTAGAAAAAGTAATTTATCCATACTTTGATCTAATCTATGTAAAAGCAAAACGCCATAAACATTTTGCTTATAGCGTTTTAATTTGTTTTTAGTTGCGGAGACTAAGGGATTCGAACCCTTGATACAGTTTCCCGTATACACACTTTCCAGGCGTGCTCCTTCAACCACTCGGACAAGTCTCCATTCCAAAAAAGGAGCGCAAATCTACAAATTAATATCGATTGAAAATTTCATTGTTGGATTGTGGTATCCAAAATCATTTTGTCCGCTTATCAGGCAGTTTTTTTCGCGACAGAAAATTCAAGTGTAAAACAACTTCCTTTGCCGGCGGTACTTTCAGCTTTTATTCTACCATGATGAGCATCTACAATCGTTTTTACATAACTCAAACCAAGGCCAAACCCTTTGATATTATGAAGGTTACCGGTATGCGCCCGGTAGAATTTTTCAAAAACCCGGTTAAGCGTTTCTTTATTCATCCCGATGCCATTGTCTTCAATTTTGATACGTATGTGGCTGTTGAAATTAGAAGTGGTCAGCTTAATTCTGAGATTGTCTTTTGAATATTTTACCGCATTATCAAGAAGGTTATTAATAATATTGGTGAAATGTACGTCATCTGCCATAATCAGGTCGTTTGCCGCATTAAAATGAGTTTCTATAATACCATCTTTTTCTTTCACCGGAAGTTCGATATTATTAAGAGCAGCTTGAATCAAGGTATTTGCATGAAAAGGAAACAGGTTTAATTGCACTTCTTTCTTATCCATCAACGCCGCCTCCAGTATCGTTTCCACCTGCTTGTTCATTCTTTTATTTTCATCTTTGATGATGCCTGAAAAATAATCCATTTTGGTCTTATCATTAATGACCTTTTCATTTTTTAACGCATCGACAGCCAGGGAAATAGTAGCGATCGGCGTTTTAAATTCGTGGGTCATATTGTTGATAAAATCCGTTTTTATTTCACTTAATTTTTTTTGATTCAACAACGCACGGATTGTTATAAAGAAAGCCGTAAAGATCACCAGGGTAAAAATAAGTGCTCCCAACAACATCCAGCCCATTTGTTTCCATACCAGGTGTTTTATATGGGGCACTACGATCACCAGCAATTCCTGTGGAGCAAGGCTGGTCGTAAAACTACCACCAGCAGGCTCTAAAGGGAAAAAGAAGGAAGCATTATTAAGCGTGTCACTATAAGCATTATAAAAATCCCTGGATTGCAGGTCATCCCCAATCATCGAAGTGGTCGTAATGGCAAATTCAAAATCAATCTTTTTAATATTATTTTTTTCAAATTCTTTCTTTATAATGTTGTGGACTTCATGTTCTGAAAAAATATGAGCAATAGTCTGTGAAAACATATTCAGCGGAAATAAAAGATCCCCGTTTTTTCTATTGTCAAATGAGGTAATTTTTGACCGTTCGTTCATCAGGTCGTTGGCAGATTGAATCGTTACCATTTTTATGGACTCTTCGAACTGTAATTCTTTATCCTGAAGGGCTTGCCTGATCCAGACGATTTGAAAAAATATAATCCCCAGCAAAGAAATAAAAACCAAAACTGTAATAATGGGGAAAATTTTTTTCATGCGCGCAAATTTAATCCTAGCAGTTGCTTAATAGCCAT
>JBDTJV010000189.1:0-7224 GCA_039935675.1 Ginsengibacter sp.
ATGTTTGGACAGAAAGTGGCGAATGGCGTTTACTTATATCGCGTTTTGACCAACCTGAATGGAAAAAAGATGGACAAGTTTACAGACCAGGGAGATAATACGGATAAATATTTTACAAAAGGATACGGTAAAATGTATTTTATGCGATGATCGTTTTTTAAATTACTCTTGTTGAAAGCTCATTCAAAAAATAGTCTTTATCATGCCGAAACCAAAACTACCGATCAAACCAAAAATTGGAAAATTTATTGATCCTCTTACAGATTTTGGTTTTAAATACCTATTTGGCAGGGAGCCCTGTAAAGATTTATTAATAAACTTCTTGAATGAACTATTCAAAGGAAGGAAGGTAATTTCTGACCTTACCTATAATAAAAATGAATACGCAGGACCTGGAAGTAAAAGCCGAAAAATGATATTTGACCTTACCTGTACAGGAATGGATGGTGAGCAGTTCATTATTGAAGTTCAAAGAATTCATCAGCGATATTTCAAAGACAGAGCCATCTACTACAGTTCCAGATTGATTCATGATTAGGCACCTCAAGGCAGCACATGGGATTATTCTTTGAAAGAAGTCTATTTCATTGGGCTTATGGATTCTATTCTGGAAGATTCAGATAGCAAAGACTATATCCATTTTGTTCGGCTGGCCTATGAAAAATCGAATCAGGAATTTTATAAAAAGTTAGGATTTATGTTTATAGAAATTCCTAAATTTACAAAGAAAGAATCTGAATTAAAAAGTGGAATTGACAGGTGGTTATTTTTGTTAAAAAATCTTAGCCAGATGAAAAAAATTCCAGCAATCTTAAACACAAAAATATTTTCTAAACTGTTTCAAATAGCGGC
This sequence comes from Ginsengibacter sp., assembly GCA_039935675.1. Classification (GTDB taxonomy): domain Bacteria; phylum Bacteroidota; class Bacteroidia; order Chitinophagales; family Chitinophagaceae; genus Ginsengibacter. The sequence continues at coordinate 853 of JBDTJV010000189.1, forward strand.
GGTATCCAATTTAAAAAAGGAGGAATTTATGAACTATGAAAAAGATTTAATGGCATCATGGGATGAATATGCTATAAAAAAAACGATAGAACATGACCGAAAAGCGGCACGTGATAAAGGAATTGAGGAAGGATTGGAAGAAGGGCGTAAAAAAGGGCGGGAAGAAGGACGTAAGAAAGGGCGGGAAGAAGGACGTAAGAAAGGACGGGAAGAAGGGCGTGAGGAAGGGCGTGAGGAAGGACGGGAAGAAGGACGGGAAGAAGGGAAATCAGAAGTAGTAAAAAATCTGATAGTCTCAGCAAAATTCACTATTGCAGAAATTGCCAATTTTGCTAATGTGAGTGAATCATTTGTACGCAAAATAAAAAAAGAAATAAAATAGTTTTTATATGGTATTATTTTTCTTTTCAATATACTTTGGAAGAAAAATAGAAATCCGCCCTATTTATCCATTTACTGCCAGATATTTTTAACTTCGTTCTCCATGAAAGAAGAAAATATCTATGACCTCGTTATTATCGGCGGCGGCCCTATAGGCCTTGCATGCGCAATAGAGGCAAAAAAAGCCAACCTAAAATATGTCATTCTTGAAAAAGGAGCACTTGTAAACTCTTTGTACAATTACCCAGTAAACATGAAATTTTTCAGTACAAGCGAGCGGCTCGAGATTGGAAATGTTCCATTTGTGAGCAACAATCCAAAACCAACACGGGCAGAAGCTTTGGAATATTACAGAAGAGTTGTCACTTCTTTTGACCTTAAAATTCATTTGTTTGAAAAAGTAAGCGAAATAAAAAAATCCGGTAGTATTTTTCAAATCAATAGTTCGAAATCAGTTTATAAAAGTGACAATATCGTAATCTCCACGGGTTTTTATGACATTCCTTATTTATTGAATGTAAAAGGGGAAGATTTGCCGAAAGTAAAACACTACTATGATGATCCGCACTACTATGCATTTCAAAATGTATTGGTAGTTGGGGCTGCAAATTCTGCTATTGACGCAGCTCTTGAAACATGGCGAAAAGGTGCCAATGTAACAATGGTGGTCCGGGGCGATAAAATTAGCGATCGCGTAAAATATTGGGTAAAACCAGATATTGACAACCGAATAAAAGAAGGATCAATAAAAGCTTATTTTGATTCTGAGATCAAAGAAATAAGGGAACATGAAGTGGATATCAAAACGCCTGCAGGAATTGTAACCGTAGAGAATGATTGGGTTCTTTCGATGACCGGCTATCAACCTAATCTCCAATTTCTTCGTGATGCAGGTATCCAAATTTCGGAAGATAGCGTTTGCAAACCTGACTACAACGAATCTAATTATGAAACGAATGTGAAAGGAATTTATCTCGCAGGAGTGATTTGCGGTGGCATGAATACCCACAGACTATTTATCGAAAACTCCAGGGAACATGCTGAAAAAATAGTTAAAGATATAATCAAAAAAAGAAAAGAATTGGCTAATTAGCCTGGATATTTTCTCTTTTCATTATTTTTTTATATCTCTTTTCACTGCTAACATACGTGATATTGGTAGAGAGAAATCCGCTGACCAAAGCCAGTGCAATAAAAATATAGATCAGGCCGGATCCGCCGGTTTCCCACAAGTTTGTAAATAATTTCGCAAGGAAAAAGATAATCAGAAAAGAAACAACGCCCCAGGCTAAGGTAAACAGTAAATAATACTGCCACTTTGGTCCACTCCTTTGTTCACGCCATTGTTCTATAAAATGTCTTTCAGAATTTGTGATCATTTCGCGAAATTAAACTTTATTACGAAGCACCACAACACGTTGGTTTCACCGACCTGTTGCAGGCTCACTATTAATTGACTCAAGAACCAATTATCACTAAAAGAATTCTGATTATGATGATTAATATTTTAGTGCTCTGTAACTGGAAAACGATTGATTAATTCTCAGGTATACTTGATTCGTCGTGTAATTCACTTCCAAAGCATAATTGGCTGCACCGCCCCCAATGAAATAGTTGCCGTTCTCTTTTTTTACTGATCCGGCGTACTGAATGAATGCATCAGGAATATTGAAGGCAGTAAAATTTTTCACTACTTTTTGGTTTTCATCCAACTGAAACTCGAGAATACGGCTGTAGGGCCGCAAAGTGGCTTCGCCGTTATCTAAAAACATTAGCGTTTGATTACCATCTGTAAACCTGGCATAATGCTGCCGTAAAAAATCCTGATCGGGTGTAAGTGGGAAATCGCTATATTTTCCACCGAGCCTCCACATAATATCGCCGGTTACGCGGTTAATTTTTATGATCTCATTGAGATTTCGGAAAGAACAAATAATATTATTATCGTTAGGATCAATGCAAATTGAGTTCATATGCATATAATCCATCACGTCCGTCGAGTCGCTGAAGTTGTTATTTTCAACGCTGGAGCTGTAAAGTTCCGGGTAACTGGTACCATCCCATTGAAAAACCACCTTGCCATTATTTACTTCCTGTATTAAACAGGCTGTGACTGTCACATTTGAAGAAGGATGCAAACTATCGGGAATATTTCTAGGGGTTTCTAGCTGGTCGCTGATCGCCATGTAATGATTATCGCCGAGCAATATAAAATCATGTACATCTAGCCTATCGTTATCAGGGTTATCAATATTTCCCGGGGATAAAAATTTTGCCCGGCTTATTTCATTGAAATTGGAATCACAAATAACATCGTAACCTTCTTCCGTCCCCGGGCCGCCGGTTGCATAGTTTCCTTCTGCCAATAAATAACTATATCTTGTTTGCCCGTTTATAGTCCATTTTTGAAAATCATCTGTCCTGGAATCAACAGTTTTTTCCCTGATTACATACCCGTTTTCATCAAGAACAAGTAAATTACCAGTGGAACTTCTGTTCGTATTCATACTCAAAAACAACTGCCCCGTTTCCTGCACATTGCTACCAGTTAGTTTGTATAAACTGGTGTCAACAGTTCGATCAGTATCATCGTCATTAATATTAAGGAGAGAAATCGAATTCTTTTTGCAACTACATGCAATCATTGAAAAAAGGGCAAGCACAGTTATTGCCTCGGCAAATCTAAAAGCTTTCATGAGGTAAAAATTTAATTTTAAAAAAATGGAAGGGATGAATTAGTCTTTTAAGACGACAATAATTTCCTAACCCATTTCTGAATTAGCAGAAAAACAATCATTTTTCCGTAATAATATTTTTACATAAATTCATCAAATGACAAAGACAAAAATTTTATGTAGTATTTATGGAGAAACTGTTAGAGTTGGTAGTCATAGTATTCCTTCCCTCCAAAAAATACGACTGAAATACAGTAAATGAAGGAATAAGAAGAATTCCTGTTTTGGGGAAATAGGTTATTTATTACTTTAATGAATGTTTTATTCAGACATCATTTCTTTTGCCACCCGTATAATATCTTCCACATTTGGCTTACTAAAATAATCACCATCGCTACCGTAAGAAGGGCGATGATCTTTACCGCTAATTGTCCGCGGAGCTACATCAAGCCAGCGATAGCCGCCTTGTTCTTCCATTACTTTATTATACATGAAAGCAGTTGCGCCACCTGGGACATCTTCATCTATAAAAACAATGCGGTTGGTTTTCTTTAAAGAATTTAGTATGGAATGATGAATATCAAATGGTAATAAAGTTTGAACGTCCACTATTTCGCAACTAATGTTCATCTTTTGTAGTATTTCTGAGGCTTCATTAATAATCTGCAAGATAGATCCATAAGAAACGATGGTAATGTCAGTTCCTGATTTTATGATTTCAGGAACACCGAGCGGTATGCAATATTCCAACAGGTTATTGGCAAGCTTTTCTTTTAGCCTGTACCCGTTCAGGCACTCAACCATTAATCCAGGATCATTACCTTGCAAAAGAGTATTATACATTCCAACAGCCTGCGTCATATTCCTGGGAACACAAATATACATGCCACGAAGTGAGCTAATGATCATTCCCATTGGAGATCCACTGTGCCAGATGCCTTCCAGGCGATGGCCTCTTGTACGCACAATCAGCGGAATACTTTGCTGGCCTTTTGTTCTGTAATGAGTGGTACATACGTCATCACTTAACGGCTCCAAACCGAAAAGTAAATAATCGATATATTGTATTTCTGCAATTGGCCTTAAGCCACGCAATGCCAATCCTATCCCCTGCCCCATTATGGTTAGTTCACGAATACCAGTATCAAATATTCTTTCTTTTCCATATTTTGCCTGCAAACCACTAAAACCCTGGTTCACGTCCCCAATCCGACCCAGGTCTTCTCCAAACGCAATTACTTTTGGATTGGTTTCAAATAACTGGTCAAAATATCTATTCAGAACCTCAAAACCATTTACCGACGGAGCGTCGGCGGGAATATCGGCTTTTACTGCTTTCACTTTCAATGCAGATTTTGGCCCCTCATTATATAGGCGGCTATCAAACAATTCTATATTTTGTTTTAAAAGCTGGTCGTAATACGCTTTTATCCCATCCAATCCTTCACTGCTTTTGGAAGTATAAATTACTAATGAAAGAATCTTCATTACATCCCTTCGCAAAGGTTCCCGCAACGCAGATAACTCTGAAATCCATTTTTCCAGTTCACCTTTATCTTTTGAAAGTGAAACATAATCTTTCAACAAGATAACAGCTTCTTTTACCTGGTCTCTGATCGGTGTGATATATTTTAACCATGCATTTTGCTTGCTTTCTCTTACAAATTGCCTGGCACTATCTTCAATAGCACTGAGTTCACTTTCGTCGGCCAGTGAATTAGCGAGGATCCATTCCCGCATTTGCTTTTTACAATCCCATTCCTTTTCCCATTCGAGGCGTGCAGAGCTTTTATAACGTTCATGGCTTCCGGACGTGGAATGACCCTGTGGTTGGGTTAATTCTTCAACATGAAATAATGCGGGAGTATGCGTTTCCCGAATATTTTTTATAGCACCATCCAATATTTCGCACATCCCGGCATAGTCCCAACCTTTTAAACGATATATATTCATTCCGTTAGAATCGTCTTCTTTTTGAAAACCGCTCATTGCTTTCGAAATAGACGCCTTTGTAGTCTGGAATTTTTTTGGCACTGAAATGCCATAGCCATCATCCCAAACGAAAACTGCAAGTGGAACTTGTAAAACGCCTACTGCATTCATTGCTTCCCAAAAATGTCCTTCGGAAGTTGCAGAATCTCCAATCGTGCAAAAACAAACCTCGTTGCCATTGTCACTCAAATTTTCAAATTGATGCAGTTCTTCAATCTTCCTGAAGGCTTTCGAAGCATAGGCCAACCCAACAGCCCGAGGCATTTGCCCTGAAGTAGGAGCTATATCAGAAGATATATTTTTTCGGTGGGCAAGATCCAGCCAGTTTCCATTTTCATCAACAAACTTAGTAGCAAAATGAGCATTCATCTGTCGACCTGCACTAAAAGGATCGTTATTTATATCCGGGTCTGCGTATAATTGCGCAAAAAATTGTTCGATCGTTGACATTCCGCTTGCAAACATGAAAGTCTGGTCTCTGTAATATCCAGCCCTGAAATCGCCGGGCATAAAATATTTGGCCATAGCAACCTGTGCTACTTCCTTTCCTCCTCCAAAAATCCCGAATTTGGCTTTGCCCGTTAATACTTCTTTTCGGCTTAATAAACTCGTTTCCCTGCTCTCACAAACCACTTTATAATCTTTCAAAACCTCCAGCCTGAAATTGTCAAACGAAAGATTTTCCAACAAGTTGTCTTCCTCAATTTGATTACTATCCATGTTTGCAAAAATATTAATTATGATTGATGAATGTTAAAAATGAATAAACGCTTCCACAATTTGCAACCATTTAGCGCGTTTTATTATCTTTGAAACCGTATTCAGTAAATGTAATGAAAAAAGTTTTTACAATCTCCTGTTTCTTTGCTTTGACAGTGGCTTGCTTTGCTCAAAAAAAAGATACAAAATTGGATGAGCCAGGGAACACCGTAAACGTTAAGACCGCATCAATTAAAAGCTCTGCAAATAGCCAAAATGCTGAAAAAGAAGGATTAACATTAATCGAAGCTGATTTTGATTTTGGGAAAATTCCGCAGGGCAAACCCGTTACTCATACGTTTCAATTTAAAAATACCGGCGACCTTCCTTTAGCCCTGGATAATGTGGTGGCCAGCTGCGGCTGTACTACCCCCATTTGGAATAAAGATACTATTCCAGTTGGTGGAACAGGAATTATTAAAGTAGGTTATAATGCAGCCAGTGAAGGCCCTTTTAATAAAATGGTCACTATTACTTATAATGGTGCTCAAAATAAGCCAATAATTATAAAAGGAGATGTTTGGAAAACACCGGCTACTTCAGCTCCTTTAAATACGGCCTTAAA
>JBDTJV010000190.1:0-2611 GCA_039935675.1 Ginsengibacter sp.
CGTAGGGATTGGAACAATCAAAAGAATCGAACGTTTCTTTTTTGCAGGAATTAAAAAAGCTTGCAAAAAAAAGAAAGCCAATGAAAATAATAATTCGTTTCATGTTTTTTAAAGGATAAGTGAAAAAAAGAAAAACGTTGAATTAAACTGTTTACTCAGCGAATCTGATGACTACTTTATACTTTTATTTAGTTATTTTTTCTTCTTCCCTCCAAACATCCCACTCGTCAATTTATCATACGACACAAACAAAAATCCGATCTCTTCGTTGCATTGATAAAAGGTTGCGGACGATAGCAAACATCAACGGCTTTATCCAATGCCTGGTGTGCTTTTACTAATTCCGGTGGCATAGTGTTGGGATCATATAAATCTGCAAGGCTGCTGTAGGGAAATTTTGTTCTTGCATCTGAAACATTTTGCGCGGCCGCTTCTGTGGATTACTTTTTTTTTAGATGAATTTTCCAGCTATGGGAAGTTGTTGTAAACAATTCCGGCAGAATAGTAAAAATCACTTTTTAGTCAGCCCGCAATATTTCTTACCCATGATATATGCATTTTAGAAGTAAGCACTCCTTTTAGAATTCCCGGTGCAATTATATCAACTTTCATTCATTATTCTTCAGATAGGATCATCTCAATTCAATTATTCTAAATGAAAATCCGGATAATTTGTTGGTTTACTGAATAAAAAATACGTTCAAGGAGCTTCTTAAATATATCTTTGGCATTATAAGCTATAGTGGTTCTTCCCAAACCACGAGAAGAAACGGAAAAACGGCTTTCGAATTCAATCCTTAAAATTCATAAATCAATGAAAGCATATATCACTCTTTTATTATTGACACCCCTTATGTTCAGTAAAGAAATTTTCGCGCAATCATTATATACCGCTCCACTGGGGATTGAAGCTTACACATATCGAAATAGTTTTCCTGTGGATATTGCCAAAACATTAGATACCATCCAAATGTTGGGTTTTACCGAAATGGAAGGTGACAGCTATGGCATGCCGGCAAAAGAGTTTAAACAACTGTGCAATGCAAGAGGCATCCATATCATCTCTACCGGCGCAACTTATGACGAATTGATTCAGTCTCCTGCCGCAATAGCACACAAGGCAAAAAGTTTAGGCGCCAAATATGTAATGTGTGCATGGATACCTCATGCAAAATCCGGATTTACCCTGGAGAATGCAAAAAATGCAGCAGCCGTTTTTAACAATGCCGGCAAGGTGCTAAAGGATAGTGGCATTATCTTTTGTTACCATGCTCACGGTTATGAATTTCAGCCTTACGGCGATTGCACTTTGCTTGATTACCTTATTAAAAATACCAAACCTGAATACGTTTCTTTTGAGATGGATATTTTGTGGGTGCAGTTTGGCGGCGGCGATCCTGTGGCACTGCTCAAAAAATATGGAAACCGGTGGAAACTGATGCATTTAAAAGATTTAAGAAAAGGAACCCGGAAAGACCTGAGCGGTGGTACCTCGCAGGAAAATGATGTAGCGCTGGGAACGGGGGAAATTGATATACCGGCTATATTAGTAGAAGCCCAAAAAGTTGGAATTAAACATTATTTTATAGAAGATGAAAGCAATCGCGTAAATGAACAGGTTCCGGAAAGTATTGCCTATTTAAAGAGTTTAAAGAAATAAATTATACGCTGCGCCAGATAAATTTGTGTAACAATCCGATAGCCACCAGATCTAATTTGTGAATCCGTGTAATTCGTGGCAGAAAACATTTGAGCTTTTAGCTCAAATTAAAATCATAACACACTTGTCCCGTCATTCGGAAGTTCATCATTAACCTGTAAACTTTTTTAGGACGAGTCACACAACTAATCCGCGCTATGGTTCGTATCTCCACGAAGCACGACCTTTAATTATTTTACGTGTTTCCACTCCAAACCATTATTTCAGAACTGCCCACGCAAGACCGTCAGGATTTTTTCCAACATCAATGTGACCAATGACTTCAAGGGTTCTTAAATCCACAACGGCCACATAATTATCCGGAGAACACGACACGTAAGCCCGCGAACCATCGGGGGCAATCATTATCCTGGCGGCCCCATGTCCAATGTTTATTTTAGTAATTTCCTTTTGCGTTTTGGCGTCATAAACAGAGAGAGTCCCGGAACTAAGAGTTGAAACAAGAACCCGCTTTCCGTCTGGTGTAAATTTTAAACGATCTGCGCCAACAATATCCGCATCAATCGTATATTCTATTTTCTTTGATCCAGTATTAATGATATAAATTTTCCCGTTATCACGTGCCACGGCCCACAATTCAGTCCCATCAGGCGATACATCAAAACCTTCCGTGCCTGCTGATGCAGGAATTATTGTTTGAGCCCAATTTTCACTATTGCCTGATTTTGTCTTTGAGAGAATGCTTACTGTTCCGGACACAGTATTTGTAGTGTAAATGTTATTCGCATCCGGCGATACATAAATCAAGTGTGTTCTGTCCTGGCCGGTTCCCATGCACCAATCCACTCGCTGCGTTTGAGGATCGAAACAGCCAACGGCTTTGGAACCTTCGGCCGTAAACCAAACTTTTCCCTCAGCAAACGCCAGGCCGTGAGGGCCAAATAAAGGCCG
>JBDTJV010000191.1:0-8627 GCA_039935675.1 Ginsengibacter sp.
CCAAAAAACCATAACCAGGATGGATAGCATCCGCATTGGTTATTTCTGCTGCAGCCATGATGCTCGGAATATTTAAATAACTATCGATGCTCGGAGGCCTTCCAATACAAACTGCTTCATCAGCAAACTTTACATGGAGGCTGTCTTTATCTGCAGTAGAATAAACGGCAACAGTTTTGATGCCCATTTCTTTACACGTTCTAATAATTCTGAGTGCTATTTCGCCGCGGTTGGCTATTAGTATTTTCTTAAACAAAGTAATTAATTTGAAAATTAACTAAGGTTCTACCAAAAATAAAGGCTGATCGAATTCAACAGGAGACGCATCTTCAACAAGGATCTTCACAATCTTTCCTGAAACTTCGCTTTCAATTTCATTGAAAAGCTTCATTGCTTCGATAATACAAACTACCTGGCCTATTTCCACCTCATCGCCTACACTCGCAAATATAGGTTTGCCGGGACCGGCCTGTCGATAGAAAGTCCCGATCATGGGACTCTTTATAGTAACATAATTTTCCGCTTTGGATGACTCAGCAGCTTTTGTTTCGGCCTGGCTTGATGAAGAGTTTGCAACAGGAGCACCAGATTGTTGGAGTTGAGGAGCCTGTTGAATCATTGGAGAGCCATAATGTTGGGCAGGTTCTTTTTTCTGCTTAATGGTTATTTTAAAGCCATCTTTTTCAACACTTAATTCACCGATATTGCTTTTATTAACAAGCTTTACCAATTCATGAATTTGTTTAATGTCCATATTGGAAAATTATATTTAGGTTATCGATACGTGCGGCTAAGTTAGTTTATTAATTGAAAAATAGATAATTGAAAATCGAAATTTATCTTTCATCTACTCTCAAAATAGAATAGCCCAAATAAATCTTATGCTTTCACCCTTTCAACGTATTCGCCGGTTTTTGTATTTACTTTTATTAATTCGCCTTCATTTACAAACAAAGGAACATTCACTGTAGCACCGGTTTCAACGGTTGCAGGCTTCAATGTTTTTGTGGCAGTATCTCCTTTCAACCCAGGTGCACTGTAGGTTACCAGCAAAACAATTTTATCAGGAAGTTCGACGCCCATAGGCTGTTCGGTTTCTGTATTAATTAAAACGGAAACTTCCTGGCCATCTTTTAAAAACTGGGGTGCGTCCACCATCTCAGGCGCTACCGAAATTTGTTCATAGTTTTCGGTATCCATAAAAGTATAGCCTGTGTCATCTTTAAACAAAAATTGATAAGGTCTTTTTTCAACTCTTACGGGGTGAATGTTTTCACCACTATTCCATGTTTGCTCGATCGTACGGGCATTATCTACCCCTTTTAATTTCGCCCAGACTTTTGCACCTGCCCGTGCAGTTTTATTTTGCCCAAAATCTACCACGGTGTAAAGATTACCGTCAATTTTCAAAATCAATCCCGTTCTGATATCAGAAGTAGTTGCCATAGAAAAAACTTTTTTTAAGGCTGCAAAGGTAAAATATTTGTTTTACTGTTGAACTTCTAAATTGAATAGACGCCAGCAATTACAAATACAAAAGATAATGGATTGCTCAGTCTAATACATCGCGCTCATTGAATTCTAAACTTCTCTTAACATCTTTGAAACTAAACTTTTCCATAGCTTTATAAAAAAATTACGTGAAGAAAATATTCATTTTTGCGGCAGCACTTCTGATAGGAGTAAATGCATTTTGCCAAAAGGATTCTACAAAAGAAGAAGAGCCGGTTTATCTGCGTTTTCCTTTTATTCCTCAATTTACAATTTATAAAGCACCTGACAGCACCGCATTCTCGAGGAGTCAGTTGCGTGCAAATGTGAATACGATTTTTATGATCTTCAGCCCGGATTGTGAACATTGCCAGCACGAAACTGAAATGCTTACCCAAAATATCAATCAATTTAAAAATACCCAAATAATAATGGTCACTTATTTGCCTTACGATGAGATGATCAAATTCTACCATGTATTTAAGATTGCCAACTACCCTCAAATAACGATGGGTAGGGACACCAGGTTTTTCTTTCCACCTTTTTTCCATGTCCGTAACCTACCTTCCATTTTTGTTTATGATAAAGATGGAAAATTTAAAAAATCATTTGAAGGGGATGTAAAACCTGCATCGATATTGGCTGAACTGTAGCACACAAGCTGATTTTTACAAAAATCAATGATCAGATTTCTTTTATTCCCTACGCTAAAACATGCCTAAAATCGTACTACTATTTTCATGTTTATACATTTTTATTAGTTTTATAAAAAAATTTAAAGATGAATTAAACGTGCTGGCAAATATTGAATCCTATTTCACAATAAAAAATAGCATTATAATAGTTCCATCTTTCACTAAAAAATAATAAATATTTACAGATGAAAAAAATCCTATTAATCGTTATCGCTATCTTGCTGTTTTATGCAGGTTTCTCACAAACGAACACTCCTAAATCTAACGCTCCTGAATATGTAACCAATCCTTCAATCCCTGATTTTACAGTGTATAATGCTCCTGACAGCACCGTATTTACCAATGAAGATCTAAGAAAAAAAGAACCTACTTTGATCATGATCTTCAGTCCGGAATGTGGCCATTGCCAGAACGTAACAACAGACCTGGTAAAAAATATTGACCATTTTAAACATACTCAAATTTTCATGGTAACCTGGTTACCCTATTCTGAAATGGTAAGCTTCTATCATAATTATAAAATTGGTGAACATCCCGAAATGAAGATGGGTTGGGATAAAAAGGATTTTTTTCTACCTTATTATCATGTAGAAATGTACCCGAAGCTCGTAGTTTATGACAAAAAAGGGAAATATGTCAATTCCTTTAGTGGCAATGTGAACCTGGAAGATGTTTGGAAAGCAATGGGAAAGTAGGTCATTTGAGATTTAGGATTTGAGGATGTAGGATTTGGGATTTAGGATTTGTCGAGGCAATTCATTGAATTTTAAATATGTTTTTTGGATTGAATAGTAAACAAACAAATAGACCAGATTTTCATTTACTTCATTCCTGAATTATTTTTTTAGCCGAAGAATATGACCATACAATTTCAAAATTTTCCAAATCAAATATTTTTTAACTCCACAAATCAAAATTTCGAATTCATTTTTTCTAAAGTGAAAATCTAAAATCTATTTCATAATTACTAACGCCTCAGAGGCCAACGATCAGGTAATCCTTACTTCCTAATCCTAATTATATTATACCTTTGATGGGTAACTAATTTTTCAAAATAAACAAAATAAAATGAAAGTAACCGTAGTAGGTGCCGGAGCAGTAGGCGCTACCTGTGCTGACAACATTGCACGCAAAGAACTCTGTGAAGAACTGGTATTGCTGGATATTAAAGAAGGAATAACCGAAGGAAAAGCGATGGATTTTATGCAAAGCCAGACTTTGCTGGGAAGTGATACAAAAATTATTGGCAGCACCAATGATTATTCAAAAACCAAGGGAAGCAATGTAGTGATCATTACATCAGGAATACCGCGCAAACCAGGAATGAGCCGTGAAGAGCTGATAGGAATTAATGCAGGTATTGTAAAAGGTGTGACGAGCAATATTCTCCAAAACTCGCCGGATGCCATCATTATTGTAGTCAGCAACCCGATGGATACCATGACCTACCTCGCGTTAAAATCTACCGGGCTTCCAAAAAACAGGATCATCGGAATGGGTGGAATACTGGATAGTGCACGGTTTAAATATTATTTGTCAACAGCCATGAATTGCTCTGCACATGATTTGCAGGCTGTCGTAATAGGCGGACATGGCGATACTACCATGATTCCTTTGACAAGATTGGCAACTTACAACAGCACTCCCGTTTCTGATTATTTAGATGAAGAAACACTGAAAAAAGTAGCTGCTGATACAATGGTAGGTGGAGCAACCCTTACCAAACATTTAGGAACAAGTGCATGGTATGCTCCGGGAGCCGCAGGTGCTACTTTAGTTGAAGCAATATTGCGTGATGAAAAGAAATTGATCCCTTGCTGCGTAATGCTCGACGGAGAATATGGTCAAAAAGATATTTGCATTGGCGTGCCGGTTGTGATTGGAAAAAGCGGTTGGGAAAAAATAATTGATTTCAAATTGAATGACGACGAACAAGCGAAGTTTAATAAAAGTGCCGATGCAGTGAGAAACATGAACGCTGCTTTAGAAGGCCTGAAATAAAATGGGTTTCTAAATCGATTCATTTTTCTTCAAAAAATTAGTTTTTAAGCGGTGCACGTAATTGCACCGTTTTTTTTATGAAAATTTAAGCTTGTAAATTAAATATGACAGTAAACATAAAATTAAGTTGATTTTTTAATTTAAAATATGAGGTGTGTTTTGATGCACCGTTCCTTTATCCTAAAATTGTGGACATTAAACTTTGAAATTTTGTATATTAATCAATACCTTTCAACATTAACCTATATTTTTAATAACTAAAAGCCTAAAACTTTAGCTCAATTCCCTTTTATATCAGTTTATATTTTACAAACTTTTTTATCTTTACAAACATTTAACCTATTTATGTCCCGGCATGCTTGAAAACAGAGAAATATCAGCCCTCTTCCATTTGATTGACGATCCTGATGATGAAGTTTTTACATCTGTCACCGAACGGATTATCTCTCATGGGCGTGCTATTATTCCTAATCTTGAAAATCTGTGGGAAAACAGTCCCGATGAAAATGTCCAGGGCCGAATAGAACTGATCATCCATAAATTGCATTTTCGCGACCTCGTTGAAGAATTTAGTGAATGGAAAAACGGAACCTGCGAATTATTGCATGGCGCTTTATTAGTTTCGAAATATTTCTACCCTGAAATGGTGGCCACCACTACCCTCCAGGAAATTGAAAAGATCAGGAGAAATATCTGGCTGGAACTGAATAGCTATCTTACTCCTTTGGAACAGATCAATGTGATCTCCGGGATTTTATACAGTTATTACAAACTAAAAGGCAATGAAGTAAATTATGATACACCGGAAGATTTTCTCTTAACAAAAGTGATAGAAAATAAAAGAGGCAACTCTATCACTAACGGGCTTTTATATCTCATCCTTTGCGAGCTTCTTGATATTCCTGCAAAAGCGATCAACATACCCAAACAATTTATCCTTGGCTATTTTGATATTGATTATACTTTTCCGAATCCTACAAAGCAAAGTACCCAAAAAATCAATTTTTATATAGATCCGCTGAATGGGCAGGTATATTCCCAAAAAGACGTGGAAAGTTATTTCAAGAGAATTTCTGTTCCACCCGTTCCCACCTATTTTAAACAAATGAATGACAAAAGAATCATCCAACATTTATTGGAGGAACATAGCAAGTGTTTCAGTGATTTGGTAAATCGTCATAAGAAGGATGATCTTCTTTTGCTTGCTAAAATCCTGGATGATTAATTCATATCCAAAATTGAAATTATTGTTTATTTGTTGGTTTACTGAAGCGCTTTTATTCCAGGCATTTATTATACCAGGATATTTCATAAACACCAGGAAAGAAAATCTTTACAGGTTTTCAAATTTTGGCTGATTTATTGAGGTTAAACCTGTTCAATTATTTTTCATTAAAATAATAATTATGAAATTCAACAATACCGGAAACCGAATGGTTTTTTTCCTGCTGATTTTTGGCTTGAACCTTTCTTTTATCAGTTGTAAAAATCAGAACGGGAAAAAGGAAAGTTCTGGAAATAATGAAACCTCAGCAAACAGTGATAATGATGCCCTTTTTAAAAAATATAAACTGGACCAGGTAAAATTACCGGCTGGATTTAAGATTTCTGTATATGCAGAAGTACCCGATGTAAGAAGCCTTTGTGTTTCGCCAAATGGAACTGTTTTTGCCGGAACACGGAATGATAAGGTATTTGCTATTACTGATAAAAATAATGATGGAAAAGCAGACAGCGTTTATCAAATTGCAAGTGGGCTACAGGCTTCAAACGGCGTAGCCTTCAAAGACGGAAGCTTGTATATCGGCGCCAGCTCTACGATCTATAAAATGGACAATATTGAATCTAATCTTGCCAATCCCCCAAAACCGGTTGCTGTTTACAGCCAGTTTCCATCGGATGCGCATCACGGATTGAGGTATATCGGTTTTGGCCCTGATGGAAAATTATATGTTGGCGTAGGAGCTCCATGTAATGTTTGCGTTCCCACGAAGCCGGTTTATGCCACCATTTGTCGACTGAATCCGGATGGGACCGGTTTCGAGATTTTTGCATCCGGAATCAGGAATAGTGTTGGATTTGATTGGGATCCAAATACTCACCAGATCTGGTTTACTGATAATGGACGCGATAATCTTGGAGATGATATTCCTAGCGATGAACTAAACACTGCGCCGAAGGCAGGAATGAATTTCGGGTTTCCTTATTGCCATGAAGGCGATATTTTAGACCCGGATTTAGGCAAAGGAAAAAATTGTGCTGATTATACGCCTCCTGTTGTAAAATTAGGTGCTCATGTTGCCTCACTTGGAATGAGGTTCAATAACGTAGGCAGTTTTCCTGCTGAATACAAGAATGCTATTTTTATTGCCGAACATGGCAGCTGGAACCGCAGTATCCCCGTGGGTTACCAGGTGGCAGTAGTAAAAATGGATAGTAATGGCAAACCTGAAGCAGCTCAACCATTTGCCTCCGGATGGTTGCAAAATCAAAAAGAGGTGAACGGGAGACCGGTAGATGTACAATTTCTTAAAGATGGTTCAATGTTGGTAAGTGATGATTATAATGGTGTAATTTATAGGATCGCTTATCATTCATAAAAAAATAAAAATTAAAGTTGCAACTTGCAACAGCAAATTTTTTCTAAATTCCTAAACCAATTATACAATATACCCAAACCGCTCTCCAAATCATGCACGATCATCATCACACAGAAGAACATTTAAGAAGTTCGGATTTTTTACGAGACGTCGTTATTGGAATGAGCGATGGTTTAACGGTTCCTTTTGCCCTGGCGGCAGGACTTACCGGAGCTGTGGCCAATAGTTCTATTATTGTGATTGCGGGTATTGCAGAAATTGTCGCGGGAAGCATCGCCATGGGGCTTGGTGGTTACCTGGCTGGTAAAACAGAAAATGATCACTATAACAGTGAATTAAAGAGGGAATACGATGAAGTAGAACGAATTCCGGAAATGGAAAAAAAGGAAGTGCAGGATTTTTTTGAAAATCTTGGCTTAAGTAAAGAGGTACAATTAAAAGCTACAGAAGAAATAGCTAAAGATAAGAAGCAATGGGTCGATTTTATGATGAAATTTGAATTGGGCCTGGAAAAACCAGACCCCCGAAGGGCTACAAAAAGCGCCCTGAATATTGGTCTATCTTATGCAGTTGGCGGTATCATCCCGTTAAGCCCTTATTTTTTCATTGCAGACTCAAGGGAAGCTTTAAAATTTTCCGTGATTGCCACGTTGATCTGCTTATTTGTTTTTGGATATTTCAAAAGTAAGATAACCGGGGTTCCTATTTTATCAGGCGCTCTGAAAGTAATGCTAACAGGCGCTTTGGCAGCGGCAGCAGCATTTTCAGTTGCACTGCTTTTCAAATAATATTTTCTTATTGGTTATATCTTTTCTTACAGGTAATACTGTAAAAATTTTGGACCCTTAAAAACTTATCAAATTTATTTTACTTCGAAAGTCACTTTCCTATTACCCCAAAATAAATTTACTTCACCTTCAGGATTGATTGTAAAAGTCATTTTCTCAAACGGAGTTTTGGTTTCTTCATAATGGGTTTTAATTCTTAGCTGGTCATCTGATTCTTTGTAACTAAAAGCGCCCCACTGATCCCAGGTTTTATTAAAAATTAAAGTAACTTCTTTGTCATTAAAAATAGTAAAAAAACCATATTTACCAGCCGGCAACTCCTGACCGTCAACCGTTACATTTTTATCTGTTTCAAAAATAGTTGCTTCGTTAGCACCGGTACGCCATACTTTTCCTTCCATGGGTTCGAGGTCTTTTCCTATCGTTCTTCCTTTTATTGATGGCTGGCTATAATCAATTATTATAGTAGCGCCACTGGCAATTTGTTGTGTTATTTTCGCTGGAAGGCTTACTCTTTTGGTTTTATCTTCGTCAGCTTTCTGGGCAAATAACTGGTTGCCGGTTATTGCAAAAAGTGCAATAAAAAAAAGAATTTTTTTCATCTGGAAATATTTAGTGTTTTTTATTGACGGTCAAACCATTTCAAAAAATTGAATTATAATCCGTCATTATGATGTCGATTCTGTTTAGTTGATTTTTGTTTCCATTTAGAAATCTAAAACCAGGTTCAAAATTTAGAAATCTAAAACCAGGTTCAAAAGTAATTGATTCTTTATTTGCCAACACAAGCCAAATTATAAATAGATGTTATTTATTGGTTTACTGTAAAAAATTGAAAGATGAATTATGAAAATCTCAATATAGTGTTCGTTTCATTCTTCCTATCAACTTACCCTGATAATAAATACCAGGAAAAGATCACTATTATTAATGCAAGATTAAGCAGGTATAAAGATTAGGATCTTTCCTATCAGAATGGCAAAAGCATTTATTTCAAAAATATTTAATTTAAAGTCATTTTTACCTGATTTGTTTTATCTCCGGAACATTCT